>NZ_JAOECR010000065.1:0-21432 GCF_029836955.1 Stenotrophomonas sp. GD04054
ACCCACCCCGCCATCCCACGGATAGCCCGCTGTTGCTGTTGCTTCGGCCGTTGCCGTTGCCTCTGCGGGTGCAGGGCGCAGCCCTGCCAACAAACCCAACCCTCAGAACATCAGGTTGATCATCAGCACCACCACGCAGGTGTAGATCAGCGACAGCGGGCCGCCGACCCGCCACATCTCGCGCGGGGTGTAGTTGGCCGGGCCGGTGATCATCGAAATCACCGGGTTGGAGGCCGTCATCAGATTGTTGGACGCCGACAGTGCCACGATCAGCGCGAACGCCGTCGGGTTGCCGCCCGCCGCCAGCGCAAGGTTCACCGCAATGGGCACCATCACGATGGTGGCGCCCACATGGCTGATCACCAGCGAGAACGCCGTGGTCAGCAGCGCCAGCGCCACCTCCAGCACCCACACCGGGATGCCGGTGGGCAGCTTGTCGATGGTATGGCCGGCCACCCATGCCGCCGCGCCACTGGAATCCATCGCCCAGCCGAGCGGGATCAGCCCGGCCATCATGAACACCGTTTTCCAGTTGATCGAGGCGTAGGCCTCGTCCATGCGCAGCACGCCGGTCAGCAGCATGCCGGCCACGCCGGTCATCAGCGTCAGCGCCACCGGCAGCTTGCTGGTCAGCGCGATCAGGATGGTCAAGGCGAAGATCGCCATGGCGATCTTGAACTTGTGCGGGCGCTGCTCGCCGGTCGGGTAGTCGGTCACCACCACGAAGTCACGGCTGCGGGCGGCCTGCGCCAGGTCGGTCCAGATGCTGTGGAAGACCAGCATATCGCCGGCGCGCAGCTGCACGTCGCGCACGTCCTCGCGGATCACCTGCTTGTCGCGGTTGATCGCCAGCAGGCTGATGCCGCGCTCCTTGCGCAGGCGCAGATCGGCCGCGCTCTTGCCGATCACGTTCGAGGTCGGTGGCACCACGGCCTCGGAAATGCCGGCGCGGCTGGGGTTGAACAGGTCGCCCAGGTGCTTCAGCCGCGAAGACATGCGCAGGAACTGGTTCTGCGCGAAATCGTTGATCTGCTCGCGCGGGCCCATCGCGCCGAGCACGCTGCCGACCCAGATGCGCATCTCCGCCGGTGGTGCCAGGCGGGTGTCATTGCCGGTTTTCAGGGCCAGCAGCAGCGGGGCATCGTGCAGATTCTCGGCCTCGCCCAGGGTCATGCCCACCAGCGGGCTTTCGGCACTGACCACCAGCTCGAACACATCGCCTTCGATGCCATAGGTCTTGGCGAAGTAGCTCTCGGTGCGCGCGGGCGTGACCCCGTCGTTGACCAGGTTCTCTTCCTCGATCAGCTTGCGGTCGCCGTAGTAGCGGAAATACAGCAGCGAAGCGATCAGCAGCGCCACGCCGATCGGCAGCGGCGCGAACATGCGCAGCGGCTCGATGGTGGCCAGGCCGGAAGGCAGGTTGTTGTTGGCCGAGGCCAGCAGATCGTTCAGCAGGATCAACGGTGAATTGCCGACCATGGTCAGCGCACCACCCATCACGATTGCCGCCGAAATGGGCAGCAGCAGGCGCTGCAGGGTCAACCCGGTGCGCGCTGCCAGTCGCGAGGCGACCGGCAGGTACAGCGCCATCACCGACGGGTTCTGCATGAAAGAGGAATTCAGGCCGGCAATGGCCGTGGTCATCATCAGCAGCCGCTGCTCGACACCATGGCCGCGCCGCAACAGCCAGGCGGCCAGCCGGTTCAGCGCCCCGGTGCGGTCCAGGCCCGCACCGAGGATGGTGGTGGCGATGATGCTCATCACCGCGTTACCGGAGAAGCCGCCGAAGATTTCCTCCGGCGCGATCAGCCCGGTGACACCGAGCACCACCAGGACCACCAGCGCGACCACGTCGGCGCGGATGCGCTCGAACAGGAACATCGCCATCGTGAAGCCGACCAGCCCGAGCACGAGCTTCATGTCGTTGGTCAGCGTCAGCGCGGTATCCATGTGGGGCGCGGTGTCCTCAGGCGATCGTCAGGTGCGGTCGTACAGCAGGTCCCAGACGCCGTGGCCGAGCTTCTGGCCGCGGGTCTCGAAGTGCGTCTGCGGCCGCCAGTCCGGGCGCGGCACGCTGCCACGCGGGCCGGCGCGGTTGACCAGGCCAGCGGTGGCGTCGAGCACGTCCCACATCTGCTCGGCGTAGTCTTCCCAGTCGGTGGCGCAGTGCAGGCGGCCGCCCGGGCGCAGCTTGCGCACCAGCAGCTCGGCAAATGCAGGCTGCAGCAGGCGGCGCTTGTTGTGGCGTTTCTTGTGCCACGGGTCCGGGAAGTAGATGCGCACTTCATCCAGCGCGCCATCGGCGATCTCGTTCTGCAGCACTTCCACCGCATCGTGGTGGTACAGGCGCACGTGGTCGGCGTTGTCGTCGGCCAGCGCGTTCAGCAGCCGGCCCACGCCGGGCGCGTGCACCTCGATGCCGATGTAGTCACGCGACGGATCATGCTGGGCGGCGAAGCGCAGCGCGGCACCGTTGCCGAAGCCGATTTCCAGCACCTTGTGCGCCGGGCGGCCGAAGGTGGCGTCCAGATCACGCGGCTGGCCGTTGTAGTCGATGCCGAAGCGCGGCCAGCGTTCGTCGAACGCGCGCTGCTGGGCAGGCGTGAAGCGGCCCTGGCGCAACACGAAGCTGCGCACCTCGCGGCGGCCCTCGCTCACGGTGAAGGGCTTGGGCGGGGCCTTGGAACCGGCGCTGTCGAAGGGATTGGTCATCAGCCGATCAACCCATCCACCGGGGAGGAGGCGCTGGCGTAGCGCTTGCGCGGGATGCGCCCGGCCAGGAAGGCCTCGCGGCCGGCCTCGACCGCCTTGCGCATCGCACTGGCCATCAGCACCGGGCTGCGCGCACCGGCAATGGCGGTGTTCATCAGCACGCCGTCGCAGCCCAGCTCCATCGCGATCGCCGCATCCGACGCGGTGCCCACGCCGGCGTCGACGATGATCGGCACCTTGGCGTCTTCGATGATCTGCAGCAGGTTGTACTTGTTCTGGATGCCCAGGCCCGAACCGATCGGCGCAGCCAGCGGCATCACTGCAGCGCAGCCGATCTCTTCCAGGCGCTTGGCCAGGATCGGGTCGTCGGAGGTGTAGACCATCACTTCGAAGCCGTCCTTGACCAGCTGTTCGGCGGCCTTGATGGTCTGCACCACGTCCGGGTACAGCGACTTCTGGTCGCCCAGCACTTCCAGCTTGGTCAAGTTGTGGCCGTCCAGCAGTTCGCGCGCCAGCCGGCAGGTGCGCACCGCGTCTTCGGCGGTGTAGCAGCCGGCGGTGTTGGGCAGGATGGTGTAGCGCTCCGGCGGCAGCACGTCGAGCAGGTTCGGCTCGCCCGGGTTCTGCCCGATGTTGGTGCGGCGGATGGCCACGGTGACGATCTGGGCGCCTGCAGCCTCGGTGGCCAGGCGGGTTTCTTCCAGATCCTTGAACTTGCCGGTGCCGGTGAGCAGCCGCGAGCCATAGGTCTTGCCGGCGATCACCAGCGAATCGGGGGAGACATGAACGTTCATGGCGCGATTATCGCTTATCCGCCTGAAGATGGGATCACGCAATGGCGTGCAGGCCGTGGATGGGTAGGGTTTGTGCCGGCCGCTGGCCGGCAGATGCAGGGTGCCTGACAACGTCGGATTGCCGGCCAGTGGCCGGCACTACCCGGGATGGCCTCAGCCCCCGCCCAGCGCGTGCACGATCTCCACCACGTCGCCTTCGGCCAGGAGATGCTCGCCATGGCGGCTGCGGCTGACGATCTCGCCGTTGACCTCCACCGCCACCCGGCGCTGCAGCAGCTGCTCGGCCTCAAGCAGGTCGTGGAGGGTCGCCGAGGCGGGCAGGGTGCGGGGTTCGCCGTTGAGCTGGATGTTCATCCCTGCATTGTCGCTGATAGCCCGTCGGGATCGGAACGTTTGTAATTTGAAGCGGGCGCCAGCTCCGGCACAGCAGGTTTCGGCGTGGTCAGGCGACAATCCATGCGGCGGCGCAGCGTGAGCAAACGGCGGCGCGGTGAAACCATTGACCGTGCGCCGGCGTACGTGCGCCGGATTCCAACTTGTTTACCCCACAGGAGTTCCTAGATGCAGCTCAGCAAACACCCGATCCGCTCCCTCATGGCGGCTGCGATCGCACTGGCCGCGCTGCCGGCCATGGCAGGCGAAAATCCGTACTCCAAGGCGGTGTTCTTCGGTGACAGCCTCACCGACGCCGGCTACTTCCGCCCGCTGCTGCCCGAGGCCACGCAGGGGCTCTCCGGCCAGTTCACCACCAACCCGGGCTGGGTGTGGTCGCAGCAGGTCGCCAATTACTACGGCCTCAACAAGGACCCCAACGGCAACGGCCAGAACGGCGACAACTACGCTGTCGGCGGCGCCCGCGTGTCGGTCGAAGGCAGCGGTGCCCTCGGCGCGATCCCGTCGTTGAAGTCGCAGGCGGCCCGCTACCTGGCGGCAAACGGTGGCAAGGCTGACCGCAACGCCCTGTATACCGTCTGGGGTGGCGCAAACGACCTGTTTGCCGCCGCCGGCGCTGCCGGTGCGGGTGCGCCGCCGGCCCAGGTGCAGGGCATCATCGGTGCGGCGGTTACCGACCAGATCGCGCTGGTCGGTGCCCTGAAGCAGGCCGGTGCCCAGTACGTGCTGGTGCCGAACCTGCCGGACGTGGGCATCACCCCGCAGTTCCGCGGCCCCAATGCAGCGGCTGCCACCGCCATGTCGGTCGGCTACAACAAGGCGCTGTATGGCGGCCTGAAGCAGGCGGGCATCGAGTTCATTCCGCTCGATACCTTCAGCATCCTGCGTGAAGTGACCGCCAACCCGGGCATGTACGGCTTCACCAACGTCACCGGCACCGCCTGCAAGATCAACCCGGCCAACACCACGGGCAGCATCATCGGCTGCAACCCGACCACCTACGTCAGCCCCGATGCGTACCAGACCTATCTGTTCGCCGATGGCGTGCATCCCACCGTTACCGGTCACCAGCTGCTGGGCCAGTACGCCGTCTCGGTGCTGGAGGCTCCGCGCCTGCAGCAGGTGCTGAGCCACTCGGCACAGACCGTCGGCCGTTCGCGTGCCGACCAGGTCAGCAACCACCTGGGCGCCCGTCCGGCCGATGGCCTGTCGTGGTGGGGTGGCGTGCGCGGTGACCTGCAGCGCTATGACCACGCCGACCTGTACGACGGCGTGGCGCCGGCCGGCCTGTTCGGTGTCGACTGGGCACGCAACGGCGTGGTGGTCGGCGGCTTCGCCGGCTTCGGTCGCATGAGTGCCGACTTCGGCAACAGCCGTGGCGACTTCACCCAGAAGGACACTACCGCCGGCCTGTTCGCTGCCTGGTATGGCGACCGCGTCTGGGTCAACGGCCAGGTCAGCTACACCTGGTTGTCGTATGACGTGAACCGCAAGGTCCAGCTGGGCCCGGCCACCCGCGAACACGGTGGCTCGCCGGACGGCAGCAACCTGACCGCTGCACTGAATGCCGGTTACGAGTTCGGCACCGAAGGCGGCTTCCGCCACGGCCCGATCGCTGCGGTGATCTGGCAGAAGGTGAAGATCGATGGTTACAGCGAAAGCGCTGCTGCGGGCACGCTGGCCACCGCGCTGGGCTACGACCGCCAGAACGTCGACTCGACCGTCGGCCGCATCGGCTGGCAGGCCCGCTTCGATGGCGGCACCGTCAAGCCGTACGTGCAGGTGACCTACGACCACGAGTTCGAGGACACCAAGCAGGCCAGCGCGTGGCTGCAGACCCTGCCGGAACTGGGCAGCTACCGCGTGCCGGGCCTGGACTTCGACAAGAACTACGCCACTGCCGTACTGGGTGCGCGCATGGACCTGTTCGGCCTGCAGGGCAACGTTGGCCTGAGCACCACGGCCGCGCAGAAGCGTGCCCGTGACGCGACGATCTTCGCCACCGTGGGTGGCAGCTTCTGATGAATGCAACATCCCGGGCACCGCAAGGTGCCTGGGATGCCTGCACGGCAGCGCCGGGTCATGCCCGGCGGGTGCGGCGGCCACCATTGCGCAACACCGGCCGCTCCGCATAGACTTTCACCCGCAATGCGGGCGTAGCTCAATGGTAGAGCTGTAGCTTCCCAAGCTACTGACGTGGGTTCGATTCCCATCGCCCGCTCCATGTCTCCAGGGTGTTCACCCCAGGCAGACGCGGCGCAATCGTTGAACCACACCCCAGTCCAGCGTGTGGCAACGGCGCCGGAACCTCATTCTTCAATGCGTCGGGCTGTGGCTCTTCCGAACCACAGCCCGGGTGGCTTATGCGCCCGCTTGCGCAGCCGCGTCCTTGGCCGCGGCAGTGACGGAACTCCCGAAACCGGTATAGGTCGATCCGTTGCAGTGCAGGTATGCGCGGAAGACGACGCCATTCAACTCGGCGTTGTCAAAATAGCAGTGCGTACCGGTCTTGGATGATTTCTTCACAAGCCGCATTGCCATTGCGTTTGAATCGTCGACGCTGGAGCCAAGACCGGCAACGCTCCAGGACTGGCCCGGGCGGTTGCAGGTGTAGGGATACTTATAGCCATGCGCCGACCCATAGTAGTAGTCGACATTGCACCAGGCCTGCGTCGCCGCCAGGTTGATGGCCAGCTCAAGCACGTTCTGTCCCGCAGTGGTGGTCGTCATGCCGTAGGCGGAAAGCGGAGAGGAACTGCATTCCGCTTTGATGCCAACACCCGGTGCCGGGATGCTGACATAGGGATCGCGTGCGAAGACACTGCAGACGGGTCCTTCCTCGGCGACGGCAAGGAAGCCATTGGCGTTGGCCGTCGCAGCATCGATATTGCTGCCAACGCCAGCGACCGTTCCATTCGTGCCGCAGCGCCGGATCACCACCCCTCCGCCGTTCGGCAGCATGTCCATGCCGGGGTCGCAGATGCCAGGCCCGATCGAGGATGCCCCTGCCGGTCCGGTGTAATCACGTTCGGCGTTTGCGGCCATCGGGGCCTGCGCGGAAAGCAGTGCAAGCATCAGCGGAAAAGAAATCGCAGCCATTCAAAACCTCGAATCCATGAGTGAGTCGTGACGCTAGCAGAGGCGCCATTCTGGAAAACTGGAATTCGACCAATCCGCCACTGCTGCAAGCCAGTGATCCGATTCAGAATGCCCACGCCTATGGAAATGTGCGGTAGTTCGCGCTGCGTCTCCGGCTGCGCGGCTGCCGCGGCTGGCTCCTGCAACCTCCACTGTCTGCCGGGCCCGCCGGGTCGCAGGGTTCAGTTGGTGCTGGGCTTGGGGATGCTAAAAGATTGTTAACCCTTGCCTCCCATCGTCCGCTGCCCGGAGCGCGAATGATCCCCGCACTTTTGCCCCTCAGGCGTTGCTTTGATTTTTCAGGGCGATCCAACCGGAAGGAGTTCTGGTCGTACTCCCTGTCTGCTGCCCTTGTGGTGGCAGTGGGCTACACCTTGATGGACGGCGGATACTGGCTGACGGGCACCGTGCTGCTCGATGGGGAGGCCTTCGAGCCGTTCCGGACGCTGGGGTGGGTCATGACGGTCTGCGCGGTCATCGTCCTCCTTCCGCCCATGCTGGCCCTGGCCGTTCGACGACTGCACGACATCGACGAGTCCGGCTGGTACGTCGTGATCGCCTTCATCCCGTTGGGTGTGTTCGTCCTCTTCCCGGTCATGCTTCTGCCGGGCAACGAGGAAGAGAATCGATTCGGCGGTGTTTCCGGCCTGCCGGGTGCCTGACTCAACGCCGGGCGAAGTCCACCAGGTCGGAAGGGTAGTGGGGGCAGGTGCGCAGCGTGGCGTCGTCACCGCCATACAGCACCGCCAGCGCAGCCACTTCAAATGCCCAGTAGCCCCACGCGTTCGGCCCGATCAGGCGCCGGGTCCGCTTCTGAGCCTTTGGCGGCAGCAGGAAGAAGTCGCGGTACTGCACCTGCAGGTAGCCGGCCAGCAGTGAAGGGTCGAACGCTTCACCGTCGCGCAGCGGCGCGAACAGCTCGGCGAACGGTCGCGGATGAAAGACCTCATCACTGGCTTCCACCAGGCCCAGCGCCGGCGCGCTGAGGTAGTCCAGCACGCGGTCGGTGTCGAAACAGAGCACCTTCTCCACCAGCGCCGGCAGGCGTTCCTGCGCATCCAGCAGCACGCCCAGTGACAACAGCTGCAGTGCGTATTCGTAGTGCTGCGTTGTACGCGATTGCAACGACGCAGCCAGCGCGATGTCGTGGCCTTGCTGTTGCAGGCTGTCCCGGGCAAGGGCCAGCAAACGCGCATGCTCGAGCCAGAGATCTGCTACGTCGGCATGCATCTGCTGCAACGCCGTGGGGGCGAAGCCGCGGTCAACGCCTTTCAGCAGCAGGTTGCTGCCGGTCTGTGCAACCGTCTCCCAGCCGTAGGCATGCTCCAGGGCCGCATGTCCCTGCAGCGGTTCCTCCACAGATTCACCGCCATTGCGCGCATGGCGTGCAAGCAAGGCCATGCCTGCGTTCCAGTCCGCCTGCCAATCCGGCAGGCGAAGCGTGCGGCGCGGCTGGCCCGGGGCCTTGGCCAGTGCTCTCCATCGCGGCAGCATGTCCTGCAGCAGATTCCGGCGATTCACGGCAGTCATCGATTGCATCATCAGCGAGAGTCTAGCGGCATTGCCGGTTCGAACCCCATTGCCTGGCACAGCGTTGAAGGTTTGAATGGTGCACAGTCGCCGCCACCAAGCCTGCATGACCGTTGATCGAATCGCCCTCCGCCGTTTCACCCAGTGGCTGCCGTTCCTGATATGGGTAGCGATCTGCGTGGTGTGGTGGTCGCCTTGGGGCGTGGTCGTTGGCCTGGCCGCATGTCTTGCCCTGGGCGGCGTGCTGCAGCACTTCGATCTGGTCGGCGATGCTGTAGGGGGCGCACTGCTGCGCTCGCGGGCGAAGCTGCCCTTCGCCACCCGGCCGCCCACGCATGATGTCCTGTTGGATTGGGGCGAGCTGGGCATGGGCGGGCCGGCCTACGGCACCCTGATGCTGCGCGATGGCGCCATTGTCGAGGGCGTATCCACCGCAGGCAGCCACGATGCCAGCGGCGAGTGGCTGGCGCTGGCGGGTAGCGCGCTGCGTGTGGCCAGTGGCTACAGTGATCGCAGCGAAGCGGTGATCGTCTACGACGAAGCGGACAAGAGGGTGATGCACCTGCTGGCGATTGTTCCCAGCCTGTTCTGGCAGGAGCTGCACGAGCGCCGGCAGCTTGGCGGGGATGCCGAAGCCGCGATGTGGTTGCGGGATATTCCCAGTCGATCGACCACGCTGCGCCCCTGCCGGGGTCTATGGCTGGAACAGGAGCATCCGGCGCTGGCCGCCGGGGTGCCGCAGGTGTTGCGGCATGTCCTGCCTGATGCCCGGGTGCTGAAGGCCATCCCGCTGCTTCCCGACGACCTGCGCCTGACTGCGCATCCGACCTTGTTCGCACGCATCTGCCCGTACGCGCTCTGTCTTGATGGCGCGCCCAGTGACCGTCACGTCTGCGATCTGGAGACGGTCATTGCCAGCCCGTCCGGTCGATGCGTGGTGGTGGCGGGAAGCGTGCTTGATGGGGATCTGCGTCCCATCGAGGGCGTATGGCTCGTTCACTGGCAGGGGCGTTGGCTGGCCATTGGCCGCCGTGCGATGGGCGGCACTGGCAAGACCCGGAGTGGGGCCTGGATCGATGTGATCGCGGTCGGCGATGACGGAACGCTTCGCTGCGAAGCCTATGAGGAACACTGGACGTTCGAGGCGATCACACGCATCCCCACGCCACATACGGCATTGGCGCTGCCTGTGGAATGGCGGGAAACCGCATTGGCCGTGCGTGTCCGCGATGGGGGCTTCTCGCTGCGCCTGCCCCGCGCGGATCAGCGGCCCTCAGTCACAGGTTAGACTGCGTCGAATCAAACAGGGAGGTTCCGGCATGCGTCGTCGATGCAGGCCGGGAAAGCGCTGGAAAAGCTGAAGAAATGGGCTGCGGGCAGTACCGGGTGCGGATGACCGGCCTTCCGTATGGCTCATGCGCCTGCCGCCTGCACCTGTTGCGCATACTCCTCGGTAAACAGCCCTGACAATGCCCGGCGCTGCTCTGCATCGATGGCGCGCGAGGCGTTGGTTGTGTAGTCGAAATGCACCATCACGCAGCGCCCGCTGGCCACCAGGGCCTCGAACTGGAACGCCTGCTGCACGATCGACAGCGAGGAGCGGCCGATGTTTTCGATGCGGGTGTCGATGCGTACTTCGTGTCCCGGCTGTATCTGCTGCAGGAAGTCGATCTCGTAGCGGCGCAGGATCAGCGTCAGGTCGCGCATGCTGGCCTCGCGGCTGAAATGGCGGAAGATCTCCTGGCGACCTTCCTCGAACCAGACGGGCAGGGCGGTGTTGGTGACGTGGCCGAGTACATCCACTTCGGAGAAACGCGGAAGGATCGTCAACGGCATGAAGTCTCCGGGGTGTAGTGGGCGGGGTCTCCGGCGACGATGCTGCCATCGCCGGAGACAGTGCGGCGACTACCGGCTTTTAGTCTGAGTAGAAGCCGTTGCCGAGGGTGCCGGGCAGGCCGGGTTCCGGCCACGGCATCAGTGACGTGCAGGCGTCGTACAGCGTGCAGAAGTCCTGCCGCAGTTGCGCAGGCACCCAGCTGCCATAGGAAACGTCGGTCGAGTCGCCCTGGCAGGCGTAGGAAACATCGATCCAGCGGGTATTGGCGTGTGAGGCAACGCCCTGGTGCTGTGTCTTGCCCGTGCAGTAGCGCAGGCCCTGGCCGATCAGGGTGTTGTTGGCATCGAAGTAGAGCCGGGAGACTGCGTGGGTGGGCGCAGCCTGTACGTGTGCGGCGCTCCCCATCAGGCCAAACAGCAACAACAGCGGAATTCCCATTCGCATCTGTGGTTCTCCTTGGGTTGTGTAAGCCGGCCGTGTCCTGTCCTGTAGCCGGCAACAGCCATCTTCGCACAGCCCTGGCAGGCACGCAGATGCGGCGGCCTGCAGGGCATCATCCGCCCGCCACACGCCCGCGCTATGCTGCGCGCCTGCCGTCCGATCCTGCCGCGATGAAGCTCGCCATCCTGTCCCGCAACAGCTCCCTGTACTCCACCCGCCGACTGGTCGAGGCGGCCCGCGCGCGCGGCCACACCGTTCGCATCCTTGACCCGCTGCGCTGCTACATGCGCATCGCCGCCGATGGTTTTTCGATGCACTACAAGGGCCGGCCGATGACCGGCGTGGACATGGTCATCCCGCGCATCGGCGCCTCGATCACCCGCTATGGCACCGCCGTGCTGCGCCAGTTCGAGCTGATGGGCGCGCGTACTCCCAACCCGTCCGATGCGATCCTGCGTTCGCGCGACAAGCTGCGCGCGCACCAGCTGCTGGCAGCCAAGGGCATCGACATGCCGGTCACCGTGTTCGGCGACAACCCCGATGACACCGTCGACCTGTTGTCGATGCTCGGCCCGCCGCCGCACGTGGTGAAGCTCAACGAGGGCACCCAGGGACGGGGCGTGATCCTCACCGAGAAGGCCAGCGCTTCGCGTGGCATCGTCGAGGCCCTGCGGGGCCTGTACGCCAACTTCCTGATGCAGGAGTTCATCGGCGAAGCCAAGGGCGCCGACCTGCGCTGCTTCGTGGTCGGTGACCAGGTGGTGGCGTCGATGCAGCGCCAGGCGCCGGAGGGTGACTTCCGCTCCAACCTGCATGCCGGCGGCACCGCGGTGGCGGCCAAGGCCAGCCGCGCCGAACAGCAGGTGGCGGTGCGTTCGGCCAAGGCGCTGGGCTTGTCGGTCTGTGGCGTGGACCTGATCCGCTCCGCGCGTGGCCCGCTGGTGCTGGAGGTCAACTCCACGCCAGGGCTGGAGGGCATCGAAGCCGCCTGCGGGGTGGATGTGGCCACGCGCATCATCGAGCACGTCGAGAAGATCAAAAAGCCATGATTAATCAATGGCTTGAAATTCTCATGGGCAAATGAGGCCGGCTTTAACGCGCCTTTAATCGGCGCCGGCGTAGCCTTCAGCGAACCGCAGCTCTGCCTCTCAGCAGGATCGGTATCGGGATACGACTTCAGACCCAGGCGGGGCACCGCCTGGGTCTTTTTTATGCCGCCGGAAGTCCCTTGTGGAGGCAGCGTGACGGCCGTAGAGTGGCGCCCATCGTTCCTGGATGGATCCGGAGGCTGGCGATGTACCGCATCACGATGATCGCGTTGTTGCTGGGGCTGTCTGGCGCTGTCTCCGCCAAGCCGGAGAAGACCGCCATACAGATGGACGGGCAGGCACCGGTGGCCGAGCAGGTCCGGCGCGTTGAGAAGGCCCTCGATGACGGCGAGTACAGCGAGATTTCCGCCGATGACCGCGCCCAGGTGCAGCAGGCACTGGCGCGCATCACCCAGCGCATGGGCGACCACCGCACGCTTCAGGAGCTCCCGCCGCAGGTCCAGGCGGAGGTGTTCAACGACCAGGAGCGGATCAATACCGTTCTTGTCCGCGCCCACGAGGACAGCCGCCAGATCTGCCAGCACACCCGCACCACCGGCAGCAACATGCCTAAAAGCCGCTGCCTGACCGTGGCCGAGCGCCGCCGGATCGAGGAAAAGGGCAAGGCCCTGCTCAACGACCAGCGCACCTTCAACAACTTCAACCCCGCCACCAACCACTAGGCCGTCCGATGCCCCTGCGCATGGCACTTGCTGGCGTGAAGGTGGTGCGAATACAGTCAACACTCAACTCAAACAAGGATTCGTTTGTCATGAAGTCCCTCCTGATGTCGGCGGTCCTGATCTCGGGCCTGACCCTGGCCACCGCCGCCTCTGCATCGAACCAGTCCGGTGAGGTCTTTATCCCCGGCAAGCCGCTGCAGCAGCAGATCGAGCGCATCGAAATCGAACTCAACGATGGCGAGACCTACAGCGAACTGAAGCAGACCGACCGCAGCCGTGTACGCGAGGCGCTGGTGCGCATGCGTACGGCCGTCGAGCAGCATCCTGACCGCGATTCCATGCCTGAACAGGTACGAACCGATGTCTTCAACGACCAGCAGATCGTGAACACGGTTTTGACACAGGCACGTGAAGATAGTCGTCTAATATGCCAACGTGAAAAGGCCACGGGTTCGAACCGGTCCACGACGCAGTGCACTACCGTTGCCGAGCGCGCCCGGCGGAAGGACAAGGCACAGCGTGATATGGGCCAGGCCCAGCGCATCGGCAAATTCGTAAATTAGAGGTGACAGTGAGAATCCTGGTAATCGAAGACAACAGCGACATTGCGGCCAACCTGGGCGACTACCTGGAGGACCGGGGCCACACCGTGGACTTCGCGGCTGACGGGGTTACCGGTCTGCACCTGGCCGTGGTGCACGAGTTCGACGCGATCGTGCTGGATCTCAATCTGCCAGGCATGGACGGCATCGAGGTCTGCCGCAAGTTGCGCAATGAAGCGCGCAAGCAGACCCCGGTACTGATGCTCACCGCCCGCGATTCGCTGGACAACAAGCTGGCCGGCTTCGATTCCGGCGCGGACGACTACCTGATCAAGCCGTTCGCGCTGCAGGAAGTGGAAGTGCGTCTGAACGCCCTGTCGCGACGCGGCAAGGGCGTGCAGACCCGCGTGCTGGAAACCGGCGATCTGGAATACAACCTGGATACGCTGGAAGTGCGCCGCCAGGGCAAGTTGCTGCAGCTCAACCCGACCGCGCTGAAGATCCTGCAGGCGCTGATGGAAGCGGCCCCGGCCGTGGTGACCCGCCAGGAGCTGGAAACCCGTGTGTGGGGTGAAGAACTGCCCGATTCGGATTCCCTGCGCGTGCACATCCATGGCCTGCGCGCGGTGGTCGACAAGCCGTTTGAAGTGCCGCTGATCCAGACCCGCCATGGCATCGGATACCGCATCGCCACCCCGGAAGCCTGATTCGGTGGCAACCAAGGGGGAGCGCCGGCGCACGCCTTATCGGCGGCGCCTGCGCAGCCGCATCATCGTTTCGTTCGTGTTGTTGGGCTTCTGCCTGACGACACTGTTTGCGTTCGCCACCAACTGGGCCCGCCTGCGCGTGGAAAACCAGCTGGTGGAAGAGCTGATGAACCGCAACATCGACGAGTATGCGCGCCGCTATTACGAGCACCCCGGGCATAACCCGGACGCACCGGTGCTGCAGATCAAGGCCTATGCCTATTCGAAGGACAAGTTCGACCGGGTGCGCGAAGAGCGCGCGCAGTGGGCGGGCTTCTCCGATGGCATCCACAGCGTCAGCGGCGATGAGCACGGCGAGCCGTACTCCTACAAGCTGGCCGTACGCAAGACGCCCGACGCCTGGTTCTTCCTCGCCTATGACATGACCGACAGCGTGCGCGGCGGCAAGCAGCTCAACCGCGCGCTGGTGCTGTCGGTGCTGGTGTTCAGCGTGCTGTCGCTGGTGCTGGGCTGGTGGTCGGCCTCGAAGGTGATGAAGCCGGTGTCGGATCTGGCCGCGCGGCTGCGTGCCTATCGCGGCGGCACCAGTGATCCCGAGCCGTTGGCGCCACGCTTCCCCGACGACGAAGTGGGGCAGCTGGCCCAGGCGCTGGACGACTATTCCTCGCGGCTGACCGAAGTGGTGCAGCGCGACCGTGAATTCAATGCAGACGTCAGCCATGAGCTGCGTACGCCGCTGGCAGTGATCCGTGGCGCCACCGAGCTGCTGCTGACCCGGCCCGGCCTGGACGAGAAGGTGCTGCAGCGCCTGCAGCGCATCCAGCGCGCCGAACAGCAGTGCAGCGATCTGATCGGCGCGCTGCTGCTGCTGTCGCGCAACGAGCGCGGGCAGGGCACCAGCAACGTCGCCCGCGTGGCCGAGCAGCTGCTGGACGCACACCGTGCGCAGCTGGGTGGCAAGCCGCTGGAGCTGCTGCTGGAAGGTGAGCGCAATCTGGTGATCGACGCGCCCGAGGCGGCGTTGTCGGTGGCACTGGGCAACCTGATCGGCAACGCCGTGAAGTACTCGCAGGACGGCGAGGTGCGCGTGTTCGTCGGCACCAACTCGGTGTCGGTAACCGACAGTGGCCCGGGCCTGAGCGAGGAAGACGCGGCCAAGCTGTTCCAGCGTGGCTACCGCGGCACGCATGCCGGCCACTCGCAGGGCGGCGGTATCGGCCTGTCGATCGTCAGCCGCCTGTGCGACCTGTACGGCTGGCAGGTAAGCGTGCGCCCCGGCGGCCAGCGTGGCGTGATCGCCACCCTGACGTTCTCGCCGAAGCCGTTGTAAGGGCCCCTGCTTTGGTGGGTGCCGACCTTGGTCGGCACGAACCCCGCCGACCTTGCATCGCGCCCTGTGTCGGTTGTGCCACCACCGTGATCGCTGCCGCGCCCCGCGCGTGTAGATCCACGCCATGCGTGGATGCACTTCGGTAGTGCCGGCCGCTGGCCGGCAACCAGGCCTCAACCCCCGGCCAACCCCAGATACCGCGCATGCAGCTGTTCCACCTGCACCTGCAGGTCCTCCGGCTGCCCATCATTGACCACCACGTCATCGGCCAGCGCCAACCGCTGCGCGCGGCTGGCCTGCGCAGCAATCATCCGGTCGGCCAGCGCGGCATCAATGCCATCGCGCTGCATCAGCCGCGCATGCTGCACGGCTTCGGGCGCATCCACCAGCAACACCCGGTCCAGCCACGGGTAGGCTTTCTGCCCACCCACCTCGGTCAGCAGCGGAATCGCGGCAATCGCATAGGGGCTCTCAGCCTGCTCGCACTGCTGCTGCATCAGCCGACGGATGGCGGGGTGGGTGATGGCTTCCAGCGCCGTCCGCTCGGCCGGGTCGGCAAACACGTGGGCGCGCAGGCGCCCCCGGTCCAGGCTGCCGTCGGCCAGCAGCATGTCGGCGCCGAAACGCTCGGCAATGCGAGCCAGCGCCGGGCTGCCGGCAGCCACCACGGCCCGTGCGGCCAGATCGGCGTCGGCCACCACGATCCCCAGCGCCTCGAAGCGCCGGGTCACCTCGCTCTTGCCGGAGGCGATGCCGCCGGTCAGGCCAACCACATAGCGGCTCATGGGGACTCCCCTCAGCGCAGCCCGCTCATCACCAGGTACTGCTCCACCAGTGGCGCACCCCACATGAAGTACAGCCAGCCGGCGATGGCCAGGTACGGCCCGAACGGGATGGGCGTGGCGCGGTCACGGCCGCGGCTGTACAGCCAGATCGAGCCGATGATGGCGCCCAGCACCGACGACAGCAGGATGATCGGCAGGATGCCCTTCAGACCACACCAGGCGCCCAGGGCCGCCAGCAGCTTGAAGTCGCCGTGGCCCATGCCTTCCTTGCCGGTCAGCTGCTTGAACAGCCACCAGACCGTCCACAGCGACAGGTAACCCACCGCCGCGCCCACTAGTGCGGGCTTGGCTGGCATGTAGAGGTTGTCGATGCTGCCTATCAGCCCCAGCCACATCAGCGGCAGGGTCAACTGGTCGGGCAGCAGCTGCGTTCGCATGTCGATGCCGGACAGGGCGATCAGGAAGCAGGTCAGCACGATGGCACCGAAGCCCTGCCAGCCGAAGCCGAATTGCCAGACGCAGGCCAGCACCAGCACCGAGGTCAGCGCCTCCACCAGCGGGTACTGCAGCGAGATCGGCGCCTTGCAGTGGCGGCACTTGCCACCCTGGATGATCCAGCTGAACAGCGGGATGTTCTCGTACCAGCTCAGCTTGTGCTTGCAGTGCGGGCAGTGCGACGGCTCCACCACGATCCCCGGAGGCGGGGGCTCATAGAAGTCCGGTTCCTCCAGGACTTCGCGCGCATCGCGCTTCCACTGCCACTCCAGCCGCTTGGGCAGGCGCAGGATGACCACGTTCAGGAAACTGCCCAGCAGCAGTCCCAGGGCGGCCGCGGCGGGGTAGCCGAGGCCGGGGTGCTGGTCGAGAAATGCCATTGATACCTTTAGCCGACGACGGCGCCGAGTTTGAAGATGGGCAGGTACATGCCGATGACCATACCGCCGACAATGGTACCAATGAACACCATGATCATCGGTTCCAGCAGACTGCTCAAGGCATCCACGGCATTGTTCACTTCCTGCTCGTAGTATTCAGCCACCTTGAACAGCATGGCGTCCAGGGCGCCCGCCTCTTCGCCGATGCCGGTCATCTGGATGACCATGTGCGGGAACAGGTTCAGCTGCTTCATGGCCATGTTGACCGGGTAGCCCACCGAGACGTCGTCCCTCATTCGCAGTACGGCTTCCTCATAGACCTTGTTACCTGTGGCGCCAGCCACGATGCCCAGGGCCTCCACCAGCGGCACGCCAGCCTTGAATGTCACTGCCGTGGTGCGGGCGAAACGGGCGATCGAGCTGTTGTGCATGATCTGGCCGATCACCGGAACTTTGAGGATGGTACGGTCCAAGCCATGCTTCAGCTTTGGGGATCGCTTGTATGCCACGACAAACCCAATTACCGACCCGACGGTCAGGATTAACAACAGCCACCACCACGACAGCATCAGGCGGGAGGCAGCGACGATCATCTGAGTGAACGCCGGCAGCTCGGCACCAAATCCCTTGAAGACTTCTTCGAACTGGGGAACAACGAACATCAGCAGAATGGCAGATACTATGACTGCGACCGCCACAACCATCGCCGGATAGAACAAGGCTTTCTTTATCTTCCCCTTGAGGGCTTCGATGTTCTCTTTGTAAGTGGCAACCGTGTCGAGCACGGTCTCCAAGACACCTGCGCCTTCACCTGCTCTTACTAGGTTGCGGTAGAGTTCGTCAAATTGGACAGGGTGCTTGCTGATGGCCTCGTACAAAGAGGAGCCGCCTTCGATATCCGTGCGGATTGTGTCGACCATCTTTTTCATTCGCGGGTTCTTATGCCCGCTGCCGATGATCTCCAGTGCAGAAACGATCGGAACGCCCGACTTCATCATTGTCGCCATCTGACGACTGAAGAAGGATATGTCCTTTGCGCTGACGGCCTTGCCGGCACTGCCAAACAGAGGTTTGGGCTTTGGTTTTACTTGGCTTGGGTTGATTCCTTGACGCCGAAGCTCGGCACGTAGCAGGTTGGCATTCTTCGCCAGCTGCTCGCCCTTCATCTTGATACCCCGCTTGTCGGTCCCCTCCCAGACAAACGGCTGCAATTCCATGGCGCCTCGCGCCACAGACCCACTCTTGATCGCACTGCGACTGACAGACATGTTAGCTCCCCAAGGCCCGCCATCCCCAGGCGGGCACCATGGCTAGGGATGTTAGCGGGTTCGGAGCGATCAGGGGAGACTGCCAACGTGACGCAGCACAGGGTTCTTGGCACTCTGTGGCGGAAGGTGACGCAAAGCGTCACATTGTTGTGTCCATCGCAAAAACGACTGGGGGGGGTTCCCATCCGCAGAATTGCTGCCATCATTGCTTCGGGGAAATCCAGGGGGAGGCATGCCGGGAGTTGGCATGCAACCTGCGTTGCTCCACCCGCGGGACCGTCGGCCTGCTCGGCCGGGCACTCGAATCTAATCACCACTTATCTTGGGGATGTATCACCATGAAGAACCAAAAGGGCTTCACCCTGATTGAATTGATGATCGTTGTTGCGATCATCGCCATTCTTGCCGCGATTGCTCTGCCGGCATACCAGGACTACACCGTCCGTGCCCGCGTTTCAGAGGCGGCCGTGTTGGCATCCGGTGCAAAGACTACTGTTGCCGAAAACATTGCAAACAATGGCGGCGCGGTTCCTGCTGACGCATGCGTCGGCGTGGATACTGCTATCCCAGCAAACAATCCCAACGTTGCCTCAATGACCTGCACGCCCGCTTCTGGTGCCATTGCGGTGACCATGACCGCAGACAAGGGCAAGAGCACTGTGCTGACCTACACCCCGACTGCGCAGGCCGGTGCAGTTGGTACCACCTGGAAGTGTGTTGGTAGCGGTAGTGCAGCGAAGTACTACCCGGCTGAGTGCCGCGCTGCCGCTGCTGGTGGTGGCGGTTCGGGTGGCGGTTCGGGTGGCGGTTCGGGTGGCTGATATCGGCCTTGATGCCAGAGCTTGACTAAAAAGATGGGGGGCAGCTGCCCCCCATTTTCATTTCTTGGCTCGCAATGTGGAAGATGGCCAACAGGGGAGCTCCTTGGCCGGGAAAGCACCTTCCTACTACCTGTTCGTTGACTGCGTGTTCGCCCAATTCTGAGCGACGCTCACAGTCGAGAGTGGGTGGGGGCAGTATTTTTCTGTTTCGTGCCATGGGGAGGCACAGGGTATGAATGTTCAACGCGGCTTTACCCTCATTGAGTTGATGATAGTCGTCGCAATTCTTGCAATCCTAGCGGCGATTGCATTGCCGGCCTATCAGAACTACACCGTTAAGGCACGGGTTTCCGAGGCCATTGTTCTCGCCTCGTATGCCAAAGTCACCGTCACCGAAAATGTAAACAACAAGAACGCGCTGGATTCATCTGCTTGTCTCGGTGTCGATGCGCTTGCTTCTGGGACAGAGAATGTCGCCTCGATGAGCTGCTCAGGCAATGGGGTGCTTACGGTTAGAACCACCGTGAAAGCAGGCGCGATTACCTTGCAGCTTGCACCATCCTACAATCCCAATGAAGTGGTCCGCTGGCGGTGTAGCACAGTCGACGGGGAGAGGAAGTACATCCCGCCGGAGTGTCGTTGAGACATGTCTAGTGTCATGGTCCGTTGGTACCTGTGGGATCTTGGTTAAATTGTTTGATCCATTCGTTCGAGTGCTTTCAACCAGCTAGACGCTCCGGTAACCTCCGCTGGGGAGTAGGAGTAAAAGCGATGAACACAGTCACCACCCCAAACCTCGTCGGCATCACCGGCCTGGCCCGCCGCCTGGTCCAGGACGGCGCCTTGGACGAGGCCTCCGCCCGCGACGCCATGGCCAAGGCCACGGCCGCCCGTCAGCCGCTGCCTACGTGGTTCGCGCAGAACAAGCTGGTCAGCGCCTCGCAGCTCGCCGCCGCCAACGCGGTCGAGTTCGGCATGCCGCTGTTCGACGTGTCCACCTTCGACGCCAACCAGAACGCGATGAGCCTGGTCAGCGAGGAGCTGCTGCGCAAACACAACGTGCTGCCGCTGTTCAAGCGCGGTGGCAAGTTGTTTGTGGGTACCAGCAACCCGACCCATGCGCTGGACGAGATCAAGTTCCACACCAATCTGGTGGTGGAACCGATCCTGGTCGATGAAGACCAGATCCGCCGCACGCTGGAGCAGTGGCACGCCAGCCACGACACCATCGGCGATGCGCTGGGCGGCGACGACGAGGGCATGGCCAACCTCGACGTTGGACTGGGCGACGAAGACAACGCGGGGGGCGACTCCGGCATCGACGCCAAGGGCGACGACACCCCGGTGGTGAAGTTCGTCAACAAGGTGCTGGTCGATGCCATCCGCAAGGGCGCATCGGACATCCATTTCGAGCCTTACGAAGACGACTACCGCGTGCGCCTGCGCATCGACGGCCTGCTGAAGATGGTGGCGCGCGCGCCGGTGAAGTTGAACCAGCGCATCGCCGCGCGCCTGAAGGTGATGGCGCAGCTGGATATCGCCGAGAAGCGCGTGCCGCAGGACGGCCGCATCAAGCTCAACCTGTCCAAGAGCAAGCAGATCGACTTCCGCGTCAGCACGCTGCCGACCCTGTTCGGCGAGAAGGTGGTGCTGCGTATCCTGGATGGCAGCGCGGCCAAGCTGGGCATCGACAAGCTGGGCTACGAGCCGGACCAGCAGAAGCTGTTCCACGACGCCATCCACAAGCCGTACGGCATGGTGCTGGTGACCGGCCCGACCGGCTCGGGCAAAACCGTGTCGCTGTATACCGCGCTGGGCATCCTCAACGATGAGACGCGCAACATCTCCACCGCCGAAGACCCGGTGGAAATTCGCTTGCCCGGCGTCAACCAGGTGCAGCAGAACAACAAGCGCGGCATGACCTTCGCTGCAGCGCTGCGCTCGTTCCTGCGACAGGATCCGGACATCATCATGGTCGGCGAAATCCGCGACCTGGAGACGGCCGAGATTGCGATCAAGGCGGCGCAGACCGGCCACATGGTGCTGTCCACGCTGCATACCAACGATGCGCCGCAGACCATCGCGCGTCTGATGAACATGGGCATCGCGCCATACAACATCACCAGCTCGGTGACGCTGGTGATCGCCCAGCGCCTGGCACGCAGGTTGTGCGGCAACTGCAAGCGACCGGCCAACCTGCCGGAGCACGCGCTGCTGGCCGAGGGCTTCACCCAGGCGCAGCTGGATGCGGGCATCCAGTTGTACGAGGCGGTGGGCTGCGATGAGTGCACCGAGGGCTACAAGGGCCGAACCGGTATCTACCAGGTGATGCCGATGACCGATGAGATCGCCACGATCGTGCTGGCCGGCGGCAACGCACTGCAGATTGCCGAGGCGGCGCAGCAGATCGGGGTGAATGACCTGCGGCAGTCGGCGTTGAAGAAGGCGGCAGCGGGTGTGACCAGCCTGGCCGAGATCAATCGCGTTA
>NZ_JAOECR010000066.1:0-20620 GCF_029836955.1 Stenotrophomonas sp. GD04054
ACGGTATAATCGGGGCCTCTTCATTGCTGTGGCCGCCCCCTTGAACGACACGCCCGAACCCGTCGTCTCCGAGCTGATCGACCTGCTCACCCTGGAGCGGCTGGAGGACAACCTGTTCCGCGGGCAGAGCCGCGACATCGGCACCAAGTACGTGTTCGGCGGCCAGGTGCTGGGCCAGGCGCTGGCTGCGGCGCAGGCCACGGTCGACAACGGGCGCCACGTGCACTCGCTGCACGCCTACTTCCTGCGCGCCGGCAACATCGACCACCCCATCGTCTACGACGTGGACCGTACCCGCGACGGCGGCAGTTTCTCGGTGCGCCGCGTCACTGCGATCCAGCACGGCAAGGTGATCTTCTTCTGCGCGGCCTCGTTCCAGCAGGCCGAGACCGGCGCCGAGCACCAGCACAAGATGCCCGAAGTGCCGCAGCCGGAAGACATCGAACCGAACCGTCCGCTGCCGGCCGAAGTGCTGGAGCGGCTGCCAATCAAGGTGCAGCGCTGGCTGTCACGCGGCGGCCCGTTCGAGTTCCGCCACGTCTACCCGCGTGACGAACTCAACCCGCCCAAGCGCCCGCCCTACCACCAGGTGTGGCTGCGCCTGAGCGAGCCGGTCGGCGATGCCCCGGAGCTGCACCAGGCACTGCTGGCCTATGCCTCCGACTTCCACCTGCTGGGCACCGCCACGTTCCCGCACGGCATCAGCTACTACCACCCGCACGTGCAGATGGCCTCGCTCGACCACGCGATCTGGTTCCACCGGCCGTTCCGTGCCGACGACTGGCTGCTGTACTCGCTGGACAGCCCCAGCGCGCAGGATTCGCGCGGTCTGGCCCGCGGCCAGTTCTTCACCCGCAATGGCGTGCTGGTGGCCAGCACCGCGCAGGAAGGCCTGATCCGCGTGGTTCCCGACCAGGCCGCGGCCGCCGCCGTGCCGGCCAAGGACTGATCCGATGCGCCAGATCTTCAGCAGCCAGCGTGTGGAAACCGTTGAAGGCGTCGCCGAGCTCCTGCGCGGGCATGGCATCGACGTCAAGGTGACCAATGGGCGCTCGTACAAGACCCGCCGCCGTGGTCAGTTCAGCTATACCGACCTGGGCAACGCCAACGCCTACCCGGCGGTGTGGATCGTGCGCGCCGACGACCAGCCGCGCGCGCGTGAAATCCTGCGCGAGGCTCGGCTGCTCGACACCACCCGCCGCGACCATCCGACCGCCGAATTCGCCTTCCGCGACACCGCAGAGACGACCGGCGGCGGCCGTGGCTGGGCCTGGCGCATCCGCATCGCCCTGCTGGTGGTGATCGCCGGCGTGGCGCTGGTGATCGGCCTGCGCCATCGCGGCGCCCCGGCGCCGGTCGCACCGGCCCCTGCCCCGCAGACCCAGCCGCAGCAGACACAACCGGCTCCGCAGGCCGCACCGGAAGAGGAAGAAATCCGGGTTCGCATCCAGCCCTCGAAGTGACGCACGGGTAGTGCCGGCCGCTGGCCGGCAGCCGAAAAAGGGGACGGAGGGGATTAAGTCGTTTGTGGCACAAACGACTTAATCCCCTCCGTCCCCTTTTTTTGGTCACACTTCGCGCGCGGCTCCGTCCTGGGACACAATCCCAGCAGGAGAGCCGCCGCCATGACGACGTTCGCCGCATCGATCGACCAGACCCTGGAACGCGAACTGCCTGCCGCCGCCAGCGGTTGCCAGCACGCCTATGGCCGCATCGTGCTGGCCTGCCAGAACACGGTTACCGCCATCGCCCTGGCCATCACCCGCGATCGTCAGGCCAGCGAGGACATCGCCCAGGAGGCCTTCGTGAAGGGCTGGCAGCAGCTGCACCAGCTGCGCAGCTCGACCAGTTTCCTGCCCTGGCTGCGGCAGATCACCCGCAACCTGGCCCGCGACTGGCTGCGCGCGCAGCGCGGCCGGCCACTGACCGGCGAGGCCGCCGAGGTGGCAATGGGCATGGCGGCCGACCCGGCCCCGGGCGCGGCCGACCGGCTGCAACGGGTGGAAGAAGAGATCGCCGCCGAGGACATCATTTCCGCGTTGCCGGCCGACAGCCGCGAAGTACTGTTGCTGTACTACCGCGAAGGCCAGCGCTCGCAGCAGGTGGCCGACCTGCTTGGGCTCAGTGACGCCGCCGTGCGCAAGCGCCTGTCGCGTGCCCGCGCGCTGGTGCGCGACGGCCTGCTGCAACGCTTCGGCGAGTTCGCGCGCAGCAGCGCACCCAGTGCCGCGTTCGCTACGGCGGTGGTTTCGATGGTACTGGTGGCTGCGCCCGGCACGGCCAGTGCTGCGGTGCTGCTCGGCACCGGTGTCGGCATCGGCGGCAGCAAGCTTGGCCTCGGCGGTGCCAGCGCTGCGGGCGGCACCGCGATGGGCTCGCTGACTGCCACGCTGGGCCAGCTGCACGTGCTGCCGGCCGAAAGCTGGGGGGCGGTGATCGGCGGCGTGGTCGGTGGTGCGATCGGCAGCTATCTCGGCGGCCGCTTCCTGATGTCGTACACCGAAACGGCGTCCGAGCGCCGCGACGTGCGCCGCTTCCTCTACCTCAACATCATCACCGGCATGTTCTGGTGCCTGGCGATCCTGCTGGCTGTGATGCTGCAGGCGCCGGTCTGGGCGCAGCTGACGGTGCTGGCGGTAGGCCTGGGCGTGGTCAATTACCAGTGCCTGGTGCCGCTGCAGCGGGTGATGGCACCGATGATCGCGCGCGATTCGGCGCGGCGCGGCCGCACCGGCATCAACTGGAAGTTCGAATCGATGTACGGCCGCACCGGCATCATCGCCATGAACCTGATGGTCATCGCGCTTGTGGTGTACTCACTGATGCGCAGCGGCCGCCTGTAACGGACAACGCCGGCAGTGCGCCGGCGTTGTCGTCATTCACTGCGTTGAACCTCAGCGCTGCGGCTTCGGCGCCGCGCCATCGCGCGGACCGCCGTGGCGCGGGCCACCGTGCATCGGGCCCTTGGCCGCGTCGAACTCGGCCTTGCTCAGCTGGCCATCCTTGTTGGTGTCGGCGGCGGCGAACCAGGCATCACGACGCTGCTTCATGCGCAGCTCGCGGTCGGCCTTGTCCAGGTAACCGTCCTTGTTGAGGTCGAGCTGGTCGAAGCGCGCGGCCAGGCGCGGATCGGCCTTGGCTTCCTCGCGGCTGATGCGGCCGTCCTTGTTGATGTCCAGCTTGGCCCAGCGCTCACCGCCGTGGCCACCACGGCGACCATGCTGCCAGCGCGGCAGCTCATCGCGCGAGAGCTTGCCGTCCTTGTTCTTGTCCAGCTCGTCGAACTTCGCGGCCAGGCGCGGGTTGGCAGCGGCCTCGCTGCGGTCGATCACGCCGTCGCCGTTGGTGTCCAGCTTGGCCGGGCGCTGCGCCGGCGCGGTCGGGGTATCGGCGGCCAGCGCGATACCGGTAGCGGAAGTGCCGAGCAGCAGGGCCAGCAGCAGGGGGGTACGGATCATGGGGTCACTCCTGGGGATGGGGATTGCGTCGGGGTGATCACTTCACCCTCGGGAGACAACAACGCCCGGGTGCGACATCGGTTGACGCCGCTGCCGGTTCCATTCATCCGGCGGACAGTCGCCGCCACTGCGACAGGCTGGGGCTATGCTGTGCCCATGGCGATTCACGGCGACAGAGACGACGAACTGCGGCTTTTCCAGACCGGCGAGCACCCCTGCGGGTACTGGTCGGACCGGGTGGCACGCGACCTGGTGCTGGACCCGCACGACCGTCGTCTCGGCGGCCTGTACCCGCTGGCATTGAGCTGGGGCTTCCGCCGCAGCGGCGACCTGGTCTACCGCCCGCACTGCGCACACTGCCAGGCCTGCGTGGCGGTGCGTATTCCGGTGGCTCGCTTCGCCCCCGACCGCAGCCAGCGCCGCTGTGCCGCCCGCAATGAAGACCTGGAAGTACGCATCACCGCCGCCACCGCCCGCGACGACCTGTTCGCGCTGTATCACCGCTACCTGACCCACCGCCATGCCAACGGCGGCATGGATGACCACGGCCCGCACGAGTTCGAGCAGTTCCTGATCGGCAGCTGGTCGCACACCCGCTTCATGGAGATGCGCCTGCCCGGCCACGACGGCCAGCCCAGCCAGTTGCTGGGTGTGGCGGTGACCGACGTCACCGAGCACGGCCTGTCGGCGGTCTACACCTTCTTCGACCCGGAGCACGCCGCGCGCGGGCTGGGCACCTTCGCGATCCTGCAGCAGATCGAATGGGCCCGCCGCGAGGGCCTGCCGCACGTCTACCTGGGCTACTGGATCCGCGGGCATCAGAAGATGGACTACAAACGGCGCTATCGACCGCTGGAAGCCTATGACGGCCGCCGCTGGCACGATTTCGACGACGAACTGGACGGACGCTGACAAACCACTGACACCGGGCCGGGTGCACAATACGGCGCATGAACCTCCGACCCCAGATCCTCGCCCTGGCCCTGCTCTGCGGCGCCACCGCCCCCGCCCCCGCCTTCGCCACGTCCCCTGCGATGACCGAAAAGCCGTCCGCTGCGCTGCGCCTAGCCACCTACAACACCTCGCTGTACTCCGATGACGCCGGTGGCCTGATCAAGGAACTGGAAGGCGACAGCGAGCACGCACGCAAGATCGCCGCGGTGCTGCAGCAGGTGCGCCCGGACCTGGTGCTGCTGAACGAATTCGACTTCGACGACGCTCATCGCGCCGCCGACCTGTTCCAGAAGCGCTACCTGGACGTCGCCCAGCCCGGTGGCGGCAAGCCGCTGCACTTCGCCTACCGCTACCTGGCCCCGGTCAACACCGGCGTGCCCAGCGGCCTGGACCTGGACAACAACGGCGTGGTCGGCGGCGAAGGCCGCAGCCGCGGCAACGATGCCTGGGGCTACGGCCTGCACCCGGGCCAGTACGGCATGCTGGTGCTGTCGCGCTACCCGATCGATGAAGCCAAGGTGCGCAGCTTCCAGCTGCTGAAGTGGAGCGCGATGCCGGGCGCGATCCGTCCGGTCGACCCGCGCACCGGCAAGAGCTTCTACAACGACCATGTGTGGTCGCAGCTGCGGCTGTCGTCGAAGTCACATTGGGACGTGCCGGTGAAGACCCCGGCCGGCGTGGTCCACGCTCTGGTCTCGCACCCGACCCCGCCAGTGTTCGATGGCCCGGAAAAGCGCAACGCCGCGCGCAACCACGACGAACTGCGCCTGTGGCAGGAATACCTGTCCAAGGGAGACAAGCCGTGGCTGTGCGACGACAAGGGCCAGTGCGGCGGCCTGGCGCAGGACGCGCGCTTCGTGATCCTCGGCGACCTCAACAACGACCCGGTCGACGGCGATGGCCGCCATGAGGCGATCGTCGAACTGATCGAGAACGCCCGCGTGCTGCGCTACCCCACCCCGCGCAGCGTCGGCGGCGAGCAGACCTGCCTGGCCTATGCGGCCAAGGGCATCGAGCGCAAGGGCGCACCGTTCCACGCCACTGGCGATTTCGGCCCGAAGTCCGGCACCATGCGCCTGGATTACGTGCTGCCCTCGACCGGTTTCGAATACGTGGGCAGCGGCATCTTCTGGCCGGCCAATGAAAGCCCGGAAGCGAAGATCGCCGACGGTAGCGACCACCACCTGGTGTGGGTGGACGTGAAGCCGTAACCCCCACAAAAAGGGGACGGAGGGGATTAAGTCGTTTGTGCCACAAACGACTTAATCCCCTCCGTCCCCTTTTTGCTTTACGGGCGCAGTTCGACGCCGATCGCTTCGGCGGCATCACGCGCGATGGCGCGCGCTTCGTCGATGGTTTCCGCGCGCGCCAGGGTCACGCCCACGCGGCGATGGCCGTGCACGCTCGGCTTGCCGAACAGGCGCACGGCGGTGTCCGGCACCTGCAGGGCGGCGGCGACGTTGTTGAAGTACGGCACGCCCTCGCCATGCGCCAGCAGCGCGCACGAGGCCGACGGGCCGCTCTGGCGGATCACCGGGATCGGCAGGCCGAGGATGGCGCGCGCATGCAGCGCGAACTCGCTCAGTTCCTGCGAAACAAGCGTCACCAGGCCGGTGTCGTGCGGGCGCGGCGACACTTCGCTGAACCACACCTCGTCGCCCTTCACGAACAGCTCGACACCGAACAGGCCCCAGCCACCGAGGTCATCGGTGATCGCGCGCGAAATCTCTTCGGCACGCGCCAGTGCCGCGCTCGACATCGGCTGCGGCTGCCAGCTTTCGCGGTAATCACCGTCCTTCTGCAGATGGCCGATCGGCGCGCAGAACGAGGTGCCGCCGGCATGGCGCACGGTCAGCAGGGTGATCTCGTAATCGAAATCGATGAAACCTTCGACGATGCAGCGGCCGGCACCGGCACGGCCACCGGTCTGCGCATAGTCCCAGGCGGGTGCGATGTCCGCCTCGCTGCGCAGGGTGCTCTGGCCCTTGCCCGAGGACGACATCACCGGCTTGACCACGCACGGCAGGCCGATGGCGGCCACGGCGGCGCGGTACTCGGCTTCGGTATCGACGAAGCGGTACGGCGAGGTCGGCAGGCCCAGGGTCTCGGCGGCCAGGCGGCGGATGCCTTCGCGGTCCATGGTCAGGCGTGCGGCGCGCGCGGTCGGGATCACCCGCAGGCCCTGCTCCTGTTCCAGCTGGACCAGGGTTTCAGTGTGGATGGCCTCGATCTCCGGCACCACCAGGTGCGGCTGCTCCTGGGCGATCAGGGCACGCAGCGCCATCGCATCCAGCATGTCGATCACATGCGAGCGGTGCGCCACCTGCATGGCCGGGGCGTCGGCATAGCGGTCGGCGGCGATCACTTCCACGCCCAGCCGCTGCAGCTCGATGGCCACCTCCTTGCCGAGTTCGCCCGAGCCCAGCAGCAGCACGCGGGTGGCAGAGGGGGACAACGGAGTTCCAAGCTTGGCCATGGCGGTTCCAGCAGCGATGTGAAGGCGGGTGGGCATTCTAGCTGGCCGGGCACCCCGACCATGGCATCCGACGAACGGTCGCCTTGATGTGATATCACTTTGATATCTTCATTCCGAACCCTCAAGGACGTACCGCCATGAAAGAGAAGTCGCTGTCTTCGCTCAACGGCCTCGGCACGCTGGCCGGCGCCCTGCTTGTCGCCCTCGCCGGCGGCGCCCTGTTCGTACTGGGGGTAGCAGCCAAGGCCAGCACCGGTTCCCCCAACCTGCTGCTGATGCTGGCCGGCATCCTGGTGGCGGCGCTGGCGATCTTCGCCCTGGCCGGCCTGTACACGGTCCAGCCCAACCAGGCGGCGGTGCTGAGCCTGTTCGGCAAATACGTGGGCACCGTGAAGGACAACGGCCTGCGCTGGAACAACCCCTTCTACGCCAAGCGCCGGGTCAGCCAGCGCGTGCGCAACTTCGAGAGCGGCAAGCTGAAGGTCAACGAGCTGGACGGCAGCCCGATCGAGATCGCCGCGGTCATCGTCTGGCAGGTGGTCGATGCCTCCGAGGCGGTCTACAACGTGGACGACTACGAGAGCTTCGTGCACATCCAGTCCGAATCGGCGCTGCGCGCGATGGCCACCAGCTACCCCTACGACCAGCATGAGGATGGCCAGCTGGCCCTGCGCAGTCATGCCAGCGAGATTTCCCAGCACCTGAAGAACGAACTGGCCGAGCGCCTGGCCGACGCCGGCGTGCAGGTGATCGATGCGCGCATCAGCCACCTCGCCTACGCCGCCGAAATCGCCCAGGCGATGCTGCAGCGGCAGCAGGCCAACGCGGTGATCGCCGCACGCACGCGCATCGTTGCCGGTGCGGTCGGCATGGTCGAGATGGCCCTGGCCGAACTGCAGAAGAACGGCGTGGTGCAGCTGGACGAGGAACGCAAGGCGCACATGGTCAGCAACCTGCTGACCGTGCTGTGCTCGGACCGCGGCACCCAGCCGATCGTCAATGCAGGCTCGCTGTATTGAGCCACACTCGCAACGGGGCGCCCCACCGCCCCGCCAGGAGCCCCCATGAGTGAGAAGAAAGCCTACCCGCTGCGCATCAACGCCGACGTCCTGGCTGCGGCGCAGCGCTGGGCTGATGACGAGCTGCGCAGCCTCAACGCTCAGATCGAATACGTGCTGCGCGACGCGCTGCGCAAGGCAGGACGCCTGCCCAAACCCAAGGCATCGCCGGAGGACAAGGAATGAGCAAGCGCTGGAGCTACCAGACGATCGAGGTCAAGACCTCCATGATGGGCGTACTCAAGGCCGAGGATGTCCAGGCCGAGCTGAGCCGGCAGGGCCAGCTGGGCTGGGAGCTGGTCAACATCATCATCCCGGCGCCGATGCGCCCGGCGATGCTGGTGTTCAAGAAGGAGGCCTGAACCATGGGCGGCAGTGACCCGAAACCCTTTGACGTGGCCGAGAGTTCGCCGCTGCGCGTGCTGTGGATCGTGCTGCCGCTGCTGGCTGCCTTCGTGGCCTGCCTGTATGCGCAGCTGTACAAGGCACCGGCGAACGCACCCTGGATCGAAGTAACGCTGTCGCCGCCCTGGTTCCGGATGGGCGGCAGTGCGGCATGGAGCCTGATCGTCATCGCTGTACTCGCTGTCGGGCTGGGGGTCGCCTTCTTCCGCCGCCGGGTGGAGCTGGCCGGCAACGTGCTGGACGTGCGCTCGACGATGTACCGGCGGCGCGTGCCGGTGGCGCAGCTGCGGCTGGACCAGGCCGAGGTGGTCGACCTGCAGCGTGACCGCCGCTATGGCATCCGTGTCAAAACCAATGGCTATTCAATGCCGGGCTTCTACTCGGGCCACTTCCGCCTGCAGGGTGGCGGCAAGGGCTTCGCGCTGGTCACCGACCGTGCGCGTGTCCTCGCCCTGCCGGTCAGTGATGGCAGCACGCTGCTGCTCAGCGTGGACCGGCCGCAGGCGCTGCTCGATGCGCTGCGCAAGGTGGCCGCGTCGGCACCACGGCAGTAAGCTGAGGCGATGCAACGACGCCCGCCCCTGCTGATCAATACCGAGGCCATCGAGCTGTGGCCCGCCCACCTGCTGCGCGCGCGCAGCAACCTGGATGCACGCCTGCTGTCGCAGGCGCAGTGGGTGCTGCGGCGCAAGCGTGATGGCCGCTACCTGGCGGCGGTACTGCCGCACGGCGTGCATTCGATGGTGCCGCGCCTGCCGCGCGAGCCCGGGGTCGAGGATGCACTGGCGCTGCTGGACACCGCGGCTGCACGGCCCTTCGGCGCCGGACTGGAAGATCAGTGGCTGCCGCTGGCCGGGTTGCAGCAGCGCCTGCAGCAGCTTGGCCTGGACCCGCAGCGCTACGCCGACGACAGCGGCCTGCCGCTGGAACCCGAACCCTGCCTGCTGCATTTTGCCGGCCGCGATCGCTTCGCCCGCCCGCTGTGGCTGCGCCGTGGCGCCGCGCAGGGCTGGCGACGGATGCGACTGCATGCGGCACAGGATGGCATTGCGCTGGACGCCATCTCCGGCTTCCGCAGCCATGCCTACCAGTTGGGCATCTTCGAACGGAAGCTGGCGCGCGGCCTGAGCGTGGCGGAGATCCTGAAGGTCAATGCCGCCCCGGGTTTCAGCGAACACCACAGCGGCCACGCGCTGGACATCGGTACACCGGGCGACGCCCCGGCTGAAGAATCGTTCGAAGCCACCGACGCGTTTGCGTGGCTGCAGGCGAATGCCGGTAGGCATGGCTTCCAGCTGAGCTACCCGCGCGACAACCCGCACGGCATCGTCTACGAACCCTGGCACTGGTGCTGGAAACCGGCCAACGGCTGAGCCCCTCGTGGCGAAAGCCTGAAGCAGTCAATGCATGGCCGCGGGCGGGATGAACTTGCGGGGGCCGCCGTGAATCCGTCCGTGGAGGCTTGGGCGCCGCATCCATGCGGCTTACACCCCCGCAAGCCCACCCCGCCCGCGTCCTGGAATTATTCCGTGTGCGTCCGCCACGGAATGGAACAAGAGAGCAAAGACAAAAGCCGGTCGCTTCGCTCGAAGCCGAGCATGGCTCGGCTCTACAGAAGCTGTCGGCGCAACGATCCCATGTAGAGCCGAGCCATGCTCGGCTGCTCCCCGCAGTGCCGTCACCGCCTCAACGCATTGATCGCCAGCAGCACCCATCCAGCCATCATGCTGGTGCCACCGATCGGTGCCATCCGCGTCGGCCACTGCCACAACGCACCGCCCACCAGGCTGCCGGAAAACAGCAGCACGCCCAGCAGCAGCACGTACAACGCCAGGTGCGCGATCGCGCCCTGCGCGCGCGGCCCGAGCGCCACCAGTACCGCGCCATGCGCGAACGCATAGAGCGCCGCCATGTTCAGATGCTGCTGCGCCAGCGGGTCGGCCACACCGTGCGAGGCATAGGCCGACAGGCCGATAGAGGCGGCGGCCAGCAGCGCCCCCAGGCAGGCCAGCAGTGATGGCTTACGTGCGCGACGTTCGAGATTGAACATGTGGGCTCCTTGCGCAGCGCCCTTGCCGGGCGCCAGATGAAAAAAAACGCGCCGCAATGAGCGGCGCGTTTTCGTGTCCAACACTACATGGGTCAGCCGAGGCTTACTTGACGGCCCAGTAGATGTCGTAGGTCGCTTCCGGGGTGAACGACTTGTCCAGACCGTCCTTCCAGGTTTCGTACGGGCGATCGACCACTTCCGAACCGTTGGTCACAGCCCAGGCACGCAGGCCGTTGCGGGCCACGTCCAGACCCGCCATGTGGCCGGTGTAGGCGGCATGCGCCGAACGGTGCGGGGCCACGTGCACGTACTTGACCGGAGCGCCGCCGTCGATCTTGACGGTCAGCTCTTCAGCGGTGGCACCTTCAGCACCCTTCTTCTTCACCGGCTGGGCGATGTCGAAGGCGTACTTCTCCTGACCGAAATCGGTGGTGATGATGCGGAACGGACCGGCGGCTTCAAGGCCATTGGCCTCCATCACGCGCTTGATCCACTCCTGGTTGTCCTTGATGGACTTGGTGATCGTGTCCTGACCGCGGTCCACGTTACCGGCGTTGACGACCAGCAGGTCTTCAGCCGGCACATTGACGATGGCCAGATCGGTCAGCGGGGCTTCCGGGGTGCGGTAGTCCACGTTCGGGACGCTGGCCAGCATGTTGGCCATACGCGACAGACCCATCTTGATGTCGTCGCCGATCTGGCGGCTGACATACAGGCCGGCATAACGGCCGAACAGGTCGAAGCCGTACTTCACCGAGTAGTCCTGGGTGATCTTGACGTTGCGGCCACCCTTGCCGGTCGGCTCCAGCGTGAAGGTGGTGATCTTGTCGTGACCCTTGGTGGCGTCATCGATGGCGATCGCAACACGCTTGTTCTCTTCGGCTTCGGTGATCTTCCAGGAACCGGTGCCCAGGTCCTTGGAGGTGAAGTCGAGGGTGGCACCGACGCCGGAGGCCGGGCCGGACAGCTTCAGTTCAACGGCGGGATCGCGCAGTACCAGCGGGTTCCAGTCCTTGAAGCGGCGCAGGCTGCTGACCGTGTCGTACACGATCGTCATCTTGCGGTTGGTCTCGATGCTTTCGGTGATGTGACGCTCGCCCGGCAGACATACGCCAATGATGACGAACAGGCCAGCCACGATCCCCAAGGCGATCAGGAACTCGATAATACGGGTCATTCAGAGAGTCTCCGGGGCCGATCCCACGGCCGGGTTGATTGAAGCGAAGCGCCAATCCTAGCAGGCTTCGCGGGCATTGTTTATCGGGATTGGCGCACCGGTTTCCCTGCCGGCTGCGTATTTGTATGGACAAAGAATTCGAAGGGTACCGCATACCGATACCCGTGAAGTAGGGGGCAACCCCACCCGAGGGCCATGACTGGACCTCAAGTCATTGTCCTGAAAAGGTTTTCCTCAGACCAGCTGGAGTTCGAACGCCTTCAGTACGGCGCGCGTACGGTCGCGCACGCCCAGCTTGGACAGGATGTTGGACACGTGGTTCTTGATGGTGCCTTCGGCCACACCCAGCGAGTTGGCGATCTCCTTGTTGGAGAAGCCACTGGCCATCAGGCGCAGGATCTCGGTCTCGCGGTCGGTCAACGGGTCCGGGCGGTCCAGGCTGACGAACTCGTTGCGCATGTGCTCCAGGCCGGACAGCAGGCGCTGGGTCACGGCCGGCTGCACCAGCGAACCGCCGTCGGCCACGGTGCGGATGGCACCGACCAGCTGCGCCAGGGTCACGTCCTTGAGCAGGTAGCCCTTGGCTCCGGCCTTGAGCCCGGCCAGCACCAGCTGGTCGTCGTCGAAGGTGGTGAGGATGATGGTCGGCGGCAGCTGCTCCTGGCGCGACAGCACCTGCAGCGCCTCCAGCCCGGACATCACCGGCATGCGCATGTCCATCAGCACCACGTCGGGGCGCACCTGCGGTATCAGTTCGACCGCCTGCCGGCCATCGCCGGCCTCGGCCACCACCTCGATACCGTCGTCGAGCGCCAGCAGGGAGCGGATTCCCTGCCGCACCAGGGTTTGGTCGTCGACCAGGCAGACGCGAATCATCAACGCACTCCTTCAGGAACCTTGGTAAGGGCGGCCACCAGCACCGTTGCCGGCACCGTCGCCCGCAGCCGGAAGCCTTCACCGGGAAGGGTTTCGACCTGCAGCTGGCCACCACATTGTTGCAGGCGCTCGCGCATGCCGCGCAAGCCATTGCCCACATTGACCATATCCGCGCCGACGCCGTCGTCGCGGGCCTCCACCACCACCCGGTCGGGGGCTTCACGGTACACCTTGATCCACAGGTGGCGGGCGCCGGCATGGCGCACCGCGTTGGTGATGATCTCCTGGGTACAGCGCAGCAGCACGTGGGCCCGTTGCGGGTCCTCCACGTTCAGCGGATCCTCGATCTCCAGCTGGATGTCCAGCGAGGGCACGTTCTCGGTCAGCGGGCGCAGCGCTGCGGCCAGGTCGATGGCACCGGTCTCGCGCAGCTGGCTGACCACCTCGCGCACGTTGCCCAGCAGCAGCTTGGCCAATGCGTGGGAACGCTTCACATGCTCCAGCGCCTGGCCGTCGGCCAGGTGGCCGGCCACTTCCAGGTTCAGGGTCAGCGCGGTCAGCTGGTGGCCCAGCAGGTCATGCAGCTCGCGCGAGATGCGCGTGCGCTCATTGACCCGGGCGCTCTCGGCCAGCAGGGCGCGGGTGGCACGCAGTTCCGAGTTGAGCCGGCGCTGTTCGTCGCGGGCCTCGGCCTGGCGACGGGCCACCAGCGCGATCACGAACACGAAGCTGGAGAAGCCCATGTAGCCCACCGCCTGCAGCACGGCGATGAACGGCGGGAAGCCCAGCGGCTGGATGTAGACCGGCAACACCGCCAGGTTGCTGGCCACCAGCCAGACCACGCCGATGCGCGGCCCCAGCAGCCATGGCAGCAGGCCGGCCACCACCATCAGCAGGATGCTGCCCAGCGCGGTACCGGAAAAATAGCTCACGCCGATCGCGCAGGCGGTCAGCAGGATCAGCGCCGCGTGGTCGAAGAAGCCCGGACGGCCCTCGCCCAGCGAGCGGGTCAGCGCCCAGTACACGATGCCGAAAGCCAGGTAGGCCGAGGCCCAAGGAATGATGCGGAAGCCGGCTTCGCCGTCCAGCGTCTCCAGCGTCAGCGAGACAGGATCGATCAGGTAGATCGCGAGCCAAAGGCCGACGGTGCCCCAGGTGAACAACCCGGAGTAGCGCAGCATCGCATTGTGGTTCAGTCGGGCCAGCATCCCTCATCGTAGCCCGTGCACGGCCGCTCCCAAGCGCCGAAAGTCATGCTCGGGCATATCCCCTGTTCATGCCGCAGCCCACCCCGGGCATGCAATAATCGTGCGCAGGGTCCAATTTGACGGACCAACCGCGTTACCCCACGGAGTCACAATGTCGATTGTCATCCGCGACGTGCGCGAGCACGAGCTCGATTCCGTCCTGGCTTTGAACAACAACGCTGGCCTGGCCATCCTTCCCCTGGATGCGGCCCGCCTGCGCCTGTTCTACGAAACCGCTGAATATTTCCGCGTCGCCGAGCGCGACGGCAACCTGGCCGGCTTCCTGATCGGCTTCGGCAGCGACAGCCAGCACGACAGCAGCAATTTCGCCTGGTTCAAGCAGCAGCTGGACACCCCGTTCTTCTACATCGACCGCATCGTGGTCGCCAGCCGCCGTCGTGGCGGTGGCGTCGGCCGTGCGTTCTATGCCGACGCGCAGAGCTTTGCCGAGCTGCGCTACCCGCAGATGACCTGCGAAGTCTTCCTCGACCATGGCGCCGATGCCGCCCTGCTCTTCCACGGCAGCTTCGGCTTCCGCGAGCTGGGTCAGAACACCATGCCGCAGGTCGACGTGCGCGCCAGCATGCTGGCCAAGGAACTGTGCAGCTACCCGTGGGTCCAGGAGACCTACGGCGGCAAGCTGCCGGATGTGGCATGGACACGTGCCCGGCATCTGCCGGCGCAGGCACAGCGGCCGACGGGGACCTGAGCGTGGCGGTGAATTTCGATTACGAACAGGCCGGTGAACTGAAGATCGGCCAGGTGGGCATCGCCAACCTGCGCATCCGTACCCTTGATGTCGAACGCCTCGTGCAGGAAATGCGCGAACGCGTCACCCGTGCGCCGAAACTGTTCGGCCGCGCCGCGGTGATCCTCGACTTCGGCGGCCTGAGCCAGGTGCCGGACGTGGCCACCGCGCAGGCGCTGGTCGATGGCCTGCGCAGTGCCGGCGTGCTGCCGGTGGCGCTGGCCTATGGCACCAGCGCGGTCGACCTGCTCTCGCAGCAGCTCGGGCTGCCACTGCTGGCCAAGTTCCGCGCCCAGTACGAGCGTGCCGAGGCCGAGCCGGCCCCGCCGCCGCCGCCCGCGCCGGAACCGCGTCGCGCAGCCCGTGCCGAACCGAAGCCGGCACCGGCCACGCCGGTGGCCAAGGTTGCCGACGCCGCCGCACCGCAGCCGGGCCGCATGCAGCTGGGCAACGTGCGTTCGGGCCAGCAGCTGTACGCTGAAAACTGCGACCTGACCGTGATGGCCACCGTCGGCGCCGGCGCCGAGGTCATCGCCGATGGCAGCATCCACATCTACGGCACCCTGCGCGGCCGTGCGCTGGCAGGGGCACAGGGCAACACCGCGGCACGCATCTTCTGCCGTGATTTCCATGCGGAACTGGTCGCCATTGCAGGCCACTACAAGGTACTGGACGATGTCCCGGACTCCCTGCGCGGCAAGGCCGTGCAGGTGTGGCTGGAACAGGACCAGATCAAGATCGCTGCGCTGGACTGACGCAGCACCCAAACAGAATCATCAGGAGAAGTCCTTTGGCTGAAATCATCGTAGTCACCTCCGGCAAGGGCGGCGTCGGCAAGACCACTTCCAGCGCGAGCCTGGCCTGCGGCCTGGCACGGCGCGGCAAGAAGGTGGCGGTGATCGACTTCGACGTCGGCCTGCGCAACCTCGACCTGATCATGGGCTGCGAACGCCGCGTGGTGTACGACTTCGTCAACGTCGTGCACGGCGAAGCGACCCTCAAGCAGGCCCTGATCAAGGACAAGCGCTTCGAGAACCTGTACGTGCTGGCCGCCTCGCAGACCCGCGACAAGGACGCACTGACCCAGGAAGGCGTGGGCAAGGTCCTGAAGGACCTGGCCGCCGACGGCTTCGACTACATCATCTGCGACTCCCCGGCCGGCATCGAGAAGGGCGCCTTCCTGGCGATGTACTTCGCCGACCGTGCGGTGGTGGTGGTGAACCCGGAAGTGTCGTCGGTGCGCGACTCGGACCGCATCATCGGCCTGCTCGACTCGAAGACCCACAAGGCCGAGTCCGGCCAGGACGTGCCGGCCTTCCTGCTGCTGACCCGCTACACCCCGCTGCGCGTGGAAAGCGGCGAGATGCTCAGCATCGCCGACGTCGAGGAAGTGCTCGGCCTGAAGGCGATCGGCGTGATCCCCGAGTCGGGTGACGTGCTCAACGCCTCCAACAAGGGCGAGCCGGTCATCCTGGATGTCGAGTCCGCAGCCGGCCAGGCCTACGACGACGCCGTCGCGCGCATCCTCGGCGAAGAACGCCCGATGCGCTTCACCAACGTCGAGAAGAAGGGCTTCTTCAGCAAGCTGTTCGGAGGGTAAGCATGGGCCTGTTTGATTTCCTCAAAGCGAAGAAGACCACCGCCGAAACCGCCAAGAACCGCCTGCAGATCATCATCGCGCAGGAGCGCAGCAACCGCGGCGGCCCCGATTACCTGCCGCTGCTGCAGCGCGAGCTGCTGGAAGTGATCAAGAAGTACGTGAACATCGACGTCGATGCAGTGAAGGTCGACCTGGTGAAGGATGGCCAGCACGATGTGCTGGACATCTCCGTGGCGCTGCCTGAAGGCCCGGACAAACCCTGAAGCTCTGCCCCGCCCGTGCCTGCACGGGCGGGGCTGCCTGACCCGCATGACCGATACAACAACCGCCGTGGACATCACCTGCGTGGGCGACATCGCCTTCGCTGATGCGCAGTGCCTGCTCGCCGCGCATGGCCTGCAGCTGCACCACGTCGCGGCCGGTGAACCGATTCCCGGCAGCTACTGGGGCGAGCCCGAGGCCGGCATCATCGCCAGCAACGTGTACGTGCGCGATGACACGCCCGTGCACTCGATGCTGCACGAAGCCTGCCATCTGATCGTGCTGCCGCCGGAGCGGCGTGCGCAGGTGCATACCGACGCCACCGACTCGGTGGCCGAGGAAGATGCCACCTGCTACCTGCAGATCGTGCTGGCCGGGCAGCTGCCTGGCGTTGGCAGTGCGCGGTTGATGGCCGACATGGATGCCTGGGGGTATACGTATCGGCTGGGGTCGACGAAAGCGTGGTTTGAAGAGGACGCCGAAGACGCGAAAGCGTGGCTGGTCGAACGCGGGTTGCCGGTGGCGTAAAGCCGCGGGCGCGGTTGGCCACGGGCGCGTGGCGACGCGCCGGACCTTGCGGCGCCCCTCTTTTCACTCGGCGCGGTTCGAGCAGGACGCCGAAGACGCGAAGGCGTGGTTGATCGAACGCGGATTGCCGGTGGCGTAACGCATCGGTAGTGCCGGCCGTTGGCCGGCAACCTCATGAACCCGTGCAGCATTACCTGGTTGCCGGCCAGCGGCCGGCACTACCCCATCAGCCCTGCCCTGCCAGCGCGCGCAGGGTAATGCCGACGATGTAGGCCAGGTAGGTGCCGGTGGCGTAGCCCATCGTGCCCAGCAACACGCCCACCGGCGCCAGGGCCGGATGGAACGCTGCAGCCACCACCGGCGCCGAAGCCGGGCCACCGATGTTCGACTGCGAACCGATCGCGAAGTAGAAGAACGGCACTTTCAGCAGCTTGCCCAGGCACCACAGCAGCGCGATGTGCACGGCAATCCAGATCAGGCCGAGCAGGAACAGCCACGGGCGGTCCAGCAGCGCCAGCAGATCCATCTGCATGCCGATGCAGGCAATCAGGAAGTACAGCAGCAGCGAACCCAGCCGCGAGGCGCCTGCACCTTCCAGCGTGCGTGCACGGGTGAAGCTCAGGCTCAGGCCCAGCGTGGTCGACAGCACCACCACCCACACGAACGGCGCATCCAGGCTGAACTGCGAGGCCCAGCTGACATTGGCCTTGAACCATGCCGCCAGCGGCGCACCGATCGCGTGTGACAGACCCACGCCGCCGAAGGCCACCGCCACGATCAGCATCAGGTCGGTGAGGCTGGGAATACGCTCGTGCTCGGCCTGGAAGCGCGCGATGCGCTCCTTCAGCTCATCGATGGCCGACGTGTCGGCACCGCTGCGCGCGTCGATCTTCGCTGCGCGCCCGGCCAGGAAGATCAGCGCGGCCATCCACACGTAACCGACACCGACATCGACCACCGCGAACTGGCCGAACGTGGTGGCGTTGACGTCGAACACTTCGCGCATCGCCAGCATGTTGGCCCCGCCACCGATCCAGCTGCCGGCCAGTGCGGCCATGCCGGCCCAGGTGTCACCGGCCACCGTTTCCGGATGCAGCGCGCGCATCACCAGGAAAGCCACCACCGCACCCAGCATGATGCTCGCGGACGCACCCAGGTACATCAGCACCAGCTTCGGGCCGAGCCGCAGGATGCCCTTGATGTCCACCGCCAGGGTCAGCAGGATCAACGCTGCCGGCAGCAGGATGTCGCGTGCGATCGGGTTGTAGAGCTTGGTGTTCTGGCCGTCGATCAGGCCGACGGTGTTGTAGATGCCGGGAATCAGGTAGCACAGCAGCAGTGCCGGCACGAACGTGTAGAAGCGTTTCCACAGGCCCTGTTCACGCGAGGCGGTCCAGAACACGGCGCCCAGGGTGGCGGCGATCAAACCGAAGACGACAATGTCGTTCTGGATCAGGGCGGTCGAGGGCATGCAGGCGCTCTGGGTAGAGCCGGCCGCTGGCCGGCTGCTGTTGGCGGCAGATCAGGAAGGTGTGCCGACCAACGGTCGGCACCCACCGGTACAGCAGATGGCGAAACAAAAGCGCCGCCCCGAAGGGCAGCGCTGCAGTCATCAGTTGCCGATGTGCTGCTTCAGCCAGGCATTGACGGTGTCATGCCACAGGATGCTGTTGTTCGGCTTCAGCACCCAGTGGTTTTCATCCGGGAAGTACAGGAACTTCGATTCGATGCCCTGGCGCTGGGCGGCGGTGAACGCGGCCAGGCCCTGCTCGACCGGAATACGGAAGTCCTGCTGGCCGTGGATGACCAGGATCGGCTTCTTCCAGTCCGCCACGTGGTTGACCGGGTTGAACTTCTCGTAGTTCGCGGCCTTCTGGTACGGCGTACCGCCCTGCTCCCACTCGGTGAACCACAGTTCTTCGGTGGCGTAGCCCATCATGCGCTGGTCGAACACGCCGTCATGGTTGACCAGGCACTTGAACGGGCCGTTCCAGTTGCCGGCGATCCAGTTGACCATGAAGCCGCCGTAGCTGGCGCCCAGCGCACAGGCCTTGTCACCGTTGAGGAAGGAATACTTCTTCAGCGCCGCATCCCATCCCTTCTGCAGGTCTTCCAGCGGGCGGTCGCCCCAGTGCTGGCTGATCGCATCGGTGAAGGCCTGGCCATAGCCGGTGGAGCCGTGGAAGTCGATCATCACCACGGCGTAGCCCTGGCCCGCATAGGTCTGCGGATTCCAGCGGTAGCTCCAGCCATTGCCGAAGCTGCCCTGCGGGCCGCCGTGGATCAGGAACGCGACCGGGTACGACTTGCCTTCCTGGTAGTTGTGCGGCTTGACCACATAGCCGTGCACGGTGTCGTTGTTCCAGCCCTTGAACTCGAACTGTTCGTAGTCACCGAAGCTGACGTCCTTGAGCACGTCGCCAGCGGCCGGAGTCAGCGCGCGCAGCTCGCCGATGGCTTCGCCGGCGGCCGGCAGCAGGCCGACCAGCACCTGGTCGTTGCTCTTCAGGCTGTTGCGGGTGATCGCCACGCTGGTGCCGGCCACGTCCACCGAGGTCACGCTGCCGTCGCCGATCAGCTTGGTGGCCTTGCCGCTGGCCACGTCGATCTGGAACAGCGGGTGCTCGCCGAGGTCATCGGCGGTGGTGTAGATGCTGGCGCCGTCGGCGGACAGGGTGATACCGCCAGCCGAGCGATCCCATTGCGGCGCGATCTCACGGCTCTTGCCGCTGGCCAGGTCCATCGCCATCAGGCCGAAACGGTCGGCCTCGAAGCCCGGGCGCTTCATCGCACGGTAGAACAGGGTCTTGCCGTCGGCACTGAACACCGGGCCGGCATCCCAGGCCGGATTGGAGGCGGTCAGATTGACCGGCGCCTGCTTGCCCGCAGCGTCGAAGCGGTACAGGTCGAAGTTGGTCGACCACGGCTCCTGCTTGCCGGCCACGCGGATGCTGGCCACCACGCTGGCGCCATCCGGCGACCAGGCGAAATCGTCATTGCCACCGAACGGCTTGGACGGTGCATCGCCGTCGATGGTCGCGCTCAGCGCCGAGGCGCCCTTGACCGCGCCGGCCTTGGCTGCCGGCAGCGGTGCCACGAACAGGGTGTTGCGGCGGCCGTCGTTCCAGGTATCCCAGTGGCGCACGAACAGCGAATCCCACACCTGGCCGCTGGCCTTGGCGTCCTTCTTTTCCTTCAGCTTCTTCTCGGTGCATGCCAGGTCCGAGGCACAGGCCTGGAACACGCCGGCGCTGAACAGCACGCGGTCGTCCTGCGGTGACACGTGGTAGCTGTCCACGTCCACCGGGAAGTCGGTCAGCTGGCGCGGGGTGCCGCCGTTGATCGGCTGCGCGTACAGCTGCTGGCTGCCGTTCTTGGCACTGAGGAAATACACGGTCTGGCCATCGGCCGACAGCGACGCGGAATTGACGCTCCAGCCGGCCGGGGTGATCTGCTTCGGCGGGGCCGCGTCACGGGTGCGCAGGTTGCGCGCGAACAGCGCGGTGGAGGCCTTCAGGTTGGCGTCCACGCTGCGCTTGGCGAACACCACAGTGCCACCGTCCGTGGTCAGTACCGGCGCGGAGACGCGGTCCATGGCCACCATGTCGCGGACTTCCAGGCCACGGGCAGCGGCAACGCTGGGCAGGGCAGCCAGCAGGCTCAGTGGCAGCAGGGCATGACGCAGTTTCATCGGGGTCTCCGCAGGACGGCAAAAAACCGATGGTAGGCCCGTGCGGCCGGGGCTGCCAAGGCCATCGGTCATGGCTGCGCGCGGGGTTGGC
>NZ_JAOECR010000067.1:0-20438 GCF_029836955.1 Stenotrophomonas sp. GD04054
AGCGGCTGGGCAGGGCCCCGGAGGGGGACTTGCAGCGTCCCCTGCATGGCCCACCCGCCCGGCCAAGCGCGGCTTTTGCTTTCAGCGACCAACCCAGACCCCGCCACGAGGGGCTCCGCCGTTGGCCGGACACCCCGCGACAAACCCGCGCACGTGCGCAATGCCCACGAACGGCGGACAATGGAGATCTCAGGCGGCCCGCCGCGCCGCCCCTCCCGCTTTCCGCTGCAAGGATTCCCCCATGGCTGCCCGCAAGTCCTCCGCCCCCCTCATCGAAGTCACCGCCCGCCCCGGCCAGCCGCTGGGCATGGCGTCGGCCACCTTCCTGCGCGATTTCTGGCAGAAACGCCCGCTGCTGATCCGCAACGCCTTCCCGGATTTCCAGACCCCGGTGCAGCCGGAAGACCTGGCCGGCCTGGCCTGCGAAGAAGGCGTGCTGGCCCGCCTGATCGAGCACGACAAGACCCAGGACGGCTGGCGCGTACGCACCGGTCCATTCCAGGAAGACGTGTTCCCCGCCCTGCCCGACCACGACTGGACCCTGCTGGTGCAGGACGTGGACAAGTGGGACCCGGACGTGCGCGCCCTGATCGAGCACTTCAGCTTCCTGCCGCGTTGGCGCATGGATGACGTGATGATCAGCTTCGCCGCCACCGGCGGCTCGGTCGGCGCCCACGTCGACCAGTACGACGTGTTCCTGCTGCAGGCCCATGGCCATCGCCGCTGGCAGATCGATGCCAGCGAATCGATCAAGGGCAAGCAGCCGCCGCTGGGCTTCCGCCCCGACGTGGAGCTGAAGCTGCTGAAGGTGTTCAAGCCGACCCACGACTGGGTGCTGGCGCCGGGCGACATGCTGTACCTGCCGCCGAACGTGCCGCACCACGGCGTCGCCGAAGATCCCTGCCTGACATTCTCGTTCGGCATGCGCGCGCCGTCTTCGGCCGAGCTGATCAGCGACTACCTGGACACCCTGATCGCCGATGCCGACGAGAACATCCGCTACCAGGATGCCGACCTGAAGGTGCCGGCCGACCCGAACGAAATCGACACGGTGGCGATGGCGCGGGTGATCACCGCGCTCAACGCCATCCGCATGAACGACCCGGACAAGCTGGGCGACTGGTTCGGCCGCTTCATCACCACCTACCGCGCGGCCGGCGAAGTGATGGCCCACCAGGCCGCACCGGCACAGGAAGAAGTGGTCCAGGCCCTGGCATCGGGCCTGCTGCTGCAGCGCCACCCGTGGGCCCGGCTGGCCTGGCGCCGGGCCAAGCGTGGCGCCAGCCTGTATGTCAGCGGCCAGGACTTCGCGCTGCCGGTGAAGGACGCGCAGCGCCTGGCTGGCACCGAACAACTGGACGCCGCCGCTTATCGCGGCCTGTCCGACAAGGGCCGTGCCGTGGTCCAGCAGCTGCTGGTCGGCGGGGTGTTCCAGCTGATCGACCCGAATGAGGTATACGAGGCCGAAGACGAGGACGACGGCGAGGATGCCGTGGTGCTCGGCGAGGTCGTCGAAGGCCGCGACCGCGTGGATGCGATCGACGCCGATGCGGTGTCCGACGATGTCCACTCCGTGACCGTGCACGACGACGGCATCGAGGTCATCGTCAACTTCGAGGACGACGAGGAAGACGACAGCGGTGCTGGCCGCGCCTGAGTCGCCACCATGATCCGGGTCCAGCAGGTCAGCCACGCCGATGCCCACGTTGCCATCCACGAGGTGCGCCAACGCGTGTTCGTGCAGGAACAGGGCATCGCCGCCGAGCTGGAACGCGATGCGCTGGACCCGGTCAGTGCCCATGTGCTGGCGCTGGACAGTGACAACCAGCCGGTCGGCACGGGCCGGCTGGCCCCGGATGGCCGCATCGGCCGCATGGCGGTGCTGGCCAGCCATCGCAGCCGCGGGGTCGGCGAGGCCCTGCTGGAAGCACTGGTGGAGGCCGGGCGCCGGCTCGGCCTGGCCGAGCTGCATCTGCACGCCCAGCTGCCCGCCCGTGACTTCTATGCCCGCCAGGGTTTCCTGCCCGAAGGCGAGGTGTTCGAGGAGGCCGGCATCGGCCACCAGCAGATGCGCCGCCGGCTGGGCGCGGCCAGCGCCATCGACAGCCGCGCCGAGGCGGTGGCCATCACCACGGCCATCATCCACCGCGCCCGTCGCCAGCTATGGCTGCACAGCCGCCAGCTGGACCCCGGGCTGCTCGACGCGCCCCCGGTACAGGCCGCCCTGCGCCGCTTCGTCACCGCCCGCCACGACAAGCAGCTGCGGGTGATCGTGCACGACGCCGCCGCGATCGCCTCTAGCGGGGCGCCGCTGCAGGCGCTGGCCCAGCGCCTGCCCAGCGTGATCCAGTTCCGCGAGGTCACCGACCCGGTCGACCGTGCACTGGCCTCGGCCTGTCTGCTCAACGATGCGGGCGACTTCTACTTTCGTCTGATCGGCCATCGCCTCGACGGCGAAGCCGGCATCGCGCTGCCGGCACGTTCGCAGCCGTTCGAGCAGCAATTGCAGCGCGTCTGGGACCGTTCGCGTGATTGCAGCGAACTGCGCGCGCTCGGCATCTGAGCGGAGCGGGCTGACTCAACCTGTCTGGAACCGGCACCGGGGGACGCGCGATACCTCTGGTGGTGCCCCTTCGTGTCCGGTTGGGGGTACAATTTGGCTGTTTGAACGCGCCCGCGCAGGGCTATTCATCTTCCTGCCGGGTCCTTCTGAAGCCATACCCCACAAAGCGAATCAACACCCTCCATCGTGGACAATCAACTGAAGCAGTTTGCGCAATCTTCGCAACTCGCCGGCGGCAACGCCTCCTATGTCGAGGACCTGTACGAGCAGTACCTGGTCTCCCCGGATAGTGTCGATCCCAAATGGAAAACCTACTTCGACGGCTTCAAGGGCCGTGAAGCAGGTGACATTCCGCACTCGGCCGTCATCTCCCACATCGCGGACGCGGCCAAGGATGCGCTGAAGGCCGGTACCGGCAACGGTGCAGGCGACGAGCGCGAGCGCAATGTCGGTCGTCTGATCACCGCCTACCGTTCGCGCGGCCACCTGGACGCCCGCCTCGATCCGCTGGGCCTGGCCGCACCGGTCAACACCCCGGACCTGGGCCTGCCGTTCCACAGCCTGTCCGATGGTGACCTCAACAGCGAGTTCAGCACCGGCGGCGTCGGTGGCCAGCCGCGCATGAAGCTGCGCGACCTGCTGGCACGCCTGAAGGCGACCTACACCGGCTCGATCGGTGCGGAGTTCATGCACATCTCCGAGGTCGAGCAGCGCCAGTGGATCTACAAGAAGCTGGAACTGGCCGGTGGCAACTACCAGCTGGACGCTGATACCCAGCGCCGCACCCTGGAGCGCCTGACCGCGGCTGAAGGCCTGGAGCGCTACCTGCACACCAAGTACGTCGGCCAGAAGCGCTTCTCGCTGGAAGGCGGCGACTCGCTGATCCCGATGATGGACACCATCATCCGCAGCGCCGGCAAGGATGGCGTCAAGGACGTGGTGATCGGCATGGCCCACCGCGGCCGCCTGAACGTGCTGGTCAACACCCTGGGCAAGAACCCGCGCAAGCTGTTCGACGAATTCGAAGGCAAGTTCGAGCACGACGAGCACGCCTCGGCCGGTGACGTGAAGTACCACATGGGCTTCTCCGCCGACGTCGCCACCGATGGCGGCCCGGTGCACCTGGCGCTGGCGTTCAACCCGTCGCACCTGGAAATCGCCGACCCGGTCGTGGCCGGTTCCGTGCGTTCGCGCCAGGAGCGCCGCAAGGACACCGCGCGCAAGCAGGTCATGCCGATCCTGATCCACGGCGACGCGGCCTTCTCCGGCCAGGGCGTGGTCATGGAACTGTTCCAGATGTCGCAGGCCCGCGGCTTCGCCGTCGGCGGCACCGTGCACATCGTGGTCAACAACCAGGTCGGCTTCACCACCTCCAACCCGCTCGACACGCGTTCCACGCGCTATGCCACCGACGTGGCGAAGATGATCGCCGCCCCGGTGCTGCACGTGAACGGCGATGATCCGGAAGCCGTTGTGTTCGCCGCGCAGCTGGCCTTCGAGTTCCGCCAGAAGTTCGCCAAGGACGTGGTCATCGACCTGATGTGCTACCGCCGTTGGGGCCACAACGAGGCCGACGAACCGGCGATCACCCAGCCGCTGATGTACCAGGTGATCCGCAAGCACGCCACCACCCGCGAGATGTACGCCGAGCAGCTGGAAAAGGCGGGCGTGATCGCCGCCGGTGCCGGCAAGGCGATGGTCGATGCCTACCGCGAGAAGCTGGATGCCGGTGAAGTGACCACCGAGCTGGCCAAGGTCGAGAAGACCCCGCCGACCAGCCCGCTGTTCGTCGATTGGCCGAAGCTGCTGGAAGGCAAGCTGTCCGACCCGATCTCGACCAAGGTCGAGAAGAACAAGCTGGTCGAGCTGGCCAAGCTGATCAACACCATTCCGGACGAAGTGCAGCTGCACTCGCGCGTGGCCAAGGTCTACGACGACCGCCGCAAGATGGCCGCTGGCGAGATCCCGGGCGACTGGGGCTTTGCCGAGAACCTGGCGTACGCCACCCTGCTCGACGAAGGCAGTGCCCTGCGCCTGGTCGGCCAGGACGTGGGCCGCGGTACGTTCACACACCGCCACGCGATCCTGCACGACCAGAAGACCGACAACTACTACATGCCGCTGCGGCAGCTGGTGGATTCGCCGGAGAAGGCCACCGTCATCGATTCGCTGCTGAGCGAAGAAGCGGTGATGGCCTACGAGTACGGCTTCTCCACCACCGATCCGAACACGCTGTGCATCTGGGAAGGCCAGTTCGGCGACTTCGCCAACGGTGCCCAGGTCGTCATCGACCAGTTCATCGCCGCCGGTGAAGCCAAGTGGGGCCGCATCTCCGGCCTGACCCTGCTGCTGCCGCATGGCTATGAAGGGCAAGGCCCGGAACACAGCTCGGCGCGTCTGGAGCGCTTCCTGCAGCTGTGCGCACTGGAGAACATGCTGGTGGTGGTGCCGTCGACCCCGGCGCAGGCCTTCCACATGCTGCGTCGCCAGCAGCACCTGACCACCCGCAAGCCGCTGGTGGTGATGTCGCCGAAGTCGCTGCTGCGCCACAAGCTGGCCGTGTCGACCTTGGACGAACTGGCCAACGGCGAGTTCCAGCACCTGATCGGCGACGCCAATGCGGACGCCAAGAAGGTCAAGCGCGTGGTGCTGTGCTCGGGCAAGGTCTACTACGACCTGCTGGAAGACCAGACCAAGCGTGGCCAGGACGACGTGGCGATCATCCGCGTGGAGCAGCTGTACCCGTTCCCGCGTGCGCTGCTGGCTGCCGAACTGAAGAAGTACGGCAAGGCCACCGACGTGGTGTGGACGCAGGAAGAACCGCAGAACCAGGGTGCGTGGTACCAGATCCGCCACCACCTGCAGTTCTGCCTGGCCGATGGCCAGAACCTGCACTACGCCGGTCGCGCACGTTCGGCTTCGCCGGCTGCCGGTCACATGGCTGACCACGTCCGCGAACAGCAGCAGCTGGTCGCCGATGCACTGGTCAACCCGTTCAACGACACGTTCGCTGAATAATCCTCCCCCTATTTAGAAGACAAACCAGGAAGCTCCCGCAATGGCCACCGAAGTCAAAGCCCCGGTACTGCCCGAATCCGTCGCCGACGGCACCATCGCCACCTGGCACAAGAAGGTGGGCGACGCCGTCAAGCGCGACGAAAACCTGCTTGACCTGGAAACCGACAAGGTCGTCCTGGAAGTGCCGTCGCCGGTCGACGGCGTGCTCAAGGAAATCAAGTTCGCCGAAGGCTCGACCGTGACCTCCAGCCAGGTCGTGGCGATCATCGAGGAAGGCGCCGTGGCTGCTGCCCCGGCTCCGGCCGCTGAAGAGAAGAAGGCCGAGGCCGCTCCGGCCGCTGCCGCTCCGGCCGCTGCTGCTGCTCCGGCCCCGGCTGCCAAGTCGGCCGCCGACACCCTGCCGCCGGGCGCCCGCTTCACCGCCATCACCGAAGGCGTGAACCCGGCCGACGTCGACGGCACCGGCCGTCGCGGCGCAGTGACCAAGGAAGACATCGTCAACTTCGCCCGCAACGGCGGCGCCGGCAAGGCCGGTGGCGCACGTCCGGAAGAGCGCGTGCCGATGACCCGCATCCGCAAGCGCATCGCCGAGCGCCTGATGGAGTCGAAGAACTCCACCGCCATGCTGACCACCTTCAACGAAGTCGACCTGTCCAAGGTCTCGGCTGCGCGCAAGGAACTGCAGGACGAGTTCGTCAAGGCACACGGCATCAAGCTGGGCTTCATGAGCTTCTTCGTGAAGGCCGCTGCCAATGCCCTGCAGCGCTTCCCGCTGGTCAACGCCTCGATCGACGGCGACGACATCATCTACCACGGCTACTCGGACATCTCGATCGCCGTGTCGACCGAGAAGGGCCTGGTCACGCCGGTGCTGCGCAACGTGGAGCGCATGTCGTTCGCCGACATCGAGAAGACCATCGCCGACTACGCCAAGAAGGCGCGTGACGGCAAGCTGAGCCTGGAAGAACTGCAGGGCGGCACCTTCACCGTGACCAACGGCGGCACCTTCGGTTCGCTGCTGTCGACCCCGATCATCAACCCGCCGCAGAGCGCCATCCTGGGCATGCATGCCATCAAGGAGCGTCCGATCGCCCAGAACGGCCAGGTCGTGATCGCGCCGATGATGTACCTGGCGCTGTCGTACGACCACCGCATCATCGACGGCAAGGACTCGGTGCAGTTCCTGGTGGACATCAAGAACCAGCTGGAAAACCCGGGCCGCATGCTGTTCGGCCTGTAAGACACCTCCCGCCCCTCCGCGCCCGCGCGGAGGGGTTCTGGTAATGCATCAAGGAATAATTCAATGGCTGAACAATTCGACGTCGTCGTCATCGGTGCCGGCCCGGCCGGTTACCACGCTGCCATCCGCGCGGCCCAGCTGGGCCTGAAGACCGCCTGCATCGACGCAGCGCTGGGCAAGGACGGCAAGCCGGCGCTGGGCGGCACCTGTCTGCGCGTGGGCTGCATCCCGTCCAAGGCGCTGCTGGATTCCTCGCGCCAGTTCTGGAACATGGGCCACATCTTTGGCGACCACGGCATCAGCTTCAAGGATGCCAAGATCGACGTCGAGGCGATGGTTGGCCGCAAGGACAAGATCGTCAAGCAGTTCACCGGCGGCATCGGCATGCTGTTCAAGGCCAACAAGGTCGCCGCCTACTACGGCTTCGGCGAACTGCAGCCGGGCAATGTGGTCAAGGTCACCCAGCATGACGGTTCCATCGTCGAGCTGAAGGGCACCAACGTCATCATCGCGGCCGGTTCGGATTCGATCGAACTGCCGTTCGCCAAGTTCGACGGCGAGACCATCGTCGACAACGTCGGCGGCCTGGACTTCACCGAAGTGCCGAACCGCCTGGCCGTGATCGGCGCCGGCGTGATCGGCCTGGAACTGGGCAGTGTGTGGAAGCGCCTGGGCGCTGAAGTCACCATCCTGGAAGCACTGCCGGACTTCCTGGCCGTGGCCGACGCCGAAGTGGCCAAGACCGCTGCCAAGGAATTCAAGAAGCAGGGCCTGGACATCCGCCTCGGCGCCAAGGTCTCCAAGACCGAGATCACCGGCAAGGGCAAGAAGAAGGAAGTCGTTGTCACCTACACCGACAGCGAAGGCGAAAAGACCCTGACCGTGGACAAGCTGCTGGTGGCCGTTGGCCGTCGCGCCGCCACCAAGGGCCTGCTGGCCGAAGGCACCGGCGTCAAGATCAACGAGCGCGGCCAGATCGAAGTCGATGCGCACTGCCACACCGGCGTCAACGGCGTCTGGGCGGTCGGCGACTGCGTGCGCGGCCCGATGCTGGCGCACAAGGGCTTCGAGGAAGGCATCGCGGTGGCTGAGCTGATCGCCGGCCTGCCGGGCCACGTCAACTTCGACACCATCCCGTGGGTCATCTACACCGAGCCGGAACTGGCCTGGGTCGGCAAGACCGAAGCCCAGCTGAAGGCCGAAGGCATTCCGTACAAGGCTGGCAGCTTCCCGTTCGCCGCCAACGGTCGCGCCGTGGCGATGATCGAGCCGGCAGGCTTCGTGAAGATCCTGGCCCATGCCGAAACCGATCGCATCCTCGGCATGCACCTGGTCGGCGCCAACGTCTCCGAGCTGGTGCACGAAGGCGTGCTGACCATGGAGTTCAGCGGCTCGGCCGATGACCTGGCCCGCATCTGCCACGCCCACCCGTCGCTGTCGGAAGTGATCCACGACGCAGCAATGGCGGTCAGCAAGCGCGCCATCCACAAGGCTAACTGATCTGCATCCGGGTAGGTGCCGACCGTTGGTCGGCGCACTCCAGCAATCAAAAAACCCCGCCTCGGCGGGGTTTTTTGATTGCGCTGATGATGTAGAGCCGAGCCCACGCTCGGCTATCCCGGGAAAAGAGCCGAGCATCGGCTCGGCGCTACACCTTTCCAGCCGGCTTCTTCGGCGGATCATCACAGATCCGGTGCTGGACCACGGTTTCACCCGCCTTCCATTCCTTCACTACCCGGCAGTGCTCCTTGGGTTTGACCGCCTTGGCCGCCGCTGCATCCGCCTCGTCGGCAGCGGCAGTCTGCTGGCGCTCCAGCCACACCGACGGTGGCGCTGGAGGTGTGGCCAGTGCCGGCCCCGCGAGCAATGCCAGCGCCACCAGCAGCACCGTCCTCATGCAGCCACCGCTCGGCCACCGAGCAGGCGCGCCGGCAGCATGAACAGCGCGCGCAGGAACGCGAACAGGGCCGAGAAGGTGATGCCGACCAGGCGGAACGGCAGGCTCAGCAGCCACACGAACGGCCAGGCGATCAGGGCGAGGATCGCCAGCGGCCAGCACAGCACGAACAGCAGGCACCACACACCGAGCGCGAACAGGGTCTTCATCACGGTCTCCTTGGGGCGGCACCCTGCCGCCTGCGGACACCTTGGCGCTCCGCCCTGGCCACCCGCAAACGGTTTGCGACGAAACCGGGGCTGGGGGCGATGAAACCGATTGCGGGGAAACCGGAGATTCAGGAGGTTGCCGGCCAGCGGCCGGCACAACCGCAGGGATTTACACCGGGACAGCGCCCGGACGGCCGTGGGTCACCTGGAAACGCGCCGCGGTGCGCACCGCAGCGTCCGCACGCAGCACACTGTCAGCGAAGCGCAGTTCCGCATCCACGGTCTGCCGGTTCAGCTGCAGCTTCCACCAGCCACGGCGGTCACCGTCGAAATAGCGGATATGCGGGTTCTGCGGAATCGACGGCCCGTAGTACGGCCCGTATGGCGTGTCGTCGCCGCCACTGCTGATCGCCGGAGCGATGAATTCGGTGGCTGCGACCGGCGCACTGGCCGCGTCGAAATCCAGCTTCAGGTCGTTGACGAAGGTGGAATGCCAGTCGCCGCCCAGCACGATGGCATTGCCCTGCCCGCCTGCCTGCATCGCCTGCAGCAGCCGGTTACGTGCGGCGGGATAGCCATCCCAGGCGTCATTCCAGAAGCGCTCGCGAGGCGTGCCACCGTCCAGCCGCAGCTGCGCCATCAGCAACTGCTGCACCACCACGTTCCAGCGCGTGCCCTGCGCGGCCGCCATCGACTGCGCGAACCACGCCTCCTGGCCCGTGCCGAGCATGCTCACGCGCGGGTCCAGTGCAGCATCGCAGCGTGGCGACTCGCCCACGCCACAGGGATTGGCCGGGCGGAACTGGCGGCAATCGAGCAGGGTCAGCTGTGCCAGATCGCCGTAACGCAGGCGCCGATGCACGCGCAGGCCGCCGTTGCCCGCAGGTGTGCTGCGCATCGGCAGATGCTCGTAGAACGCGCGGTAGGCGGCGGCACGGCGGATGATGAAGTCCTCCGTTGATACGCCGGGTTTTTCCGGGTGGATGCCGGAGTAATCGTTCTGCACTTCATGGTCGTCCCAGATCACCGCGAACGCATGTGCGGCGTGCGCGGCCTGCAGATCCGGATCGAGCTTGTACAGCGCGTACTGGTCGCGGTAGCGCTCCAGGCTGACGGTCTCGCCGCTGAAACGTTCGGCGTCCAGTGTGCGGCCGCGCGCGTTCTGCAGCGGGCTGTATTCGTACAGGTAGTCACCGGCATGCAGCACCAGGTCGACATCGCTCTGCGCGATATCGCGCAGGACCGGGTAGTAGCCGCTGTTCCAGGCCTGACAGGTGCACAGGGCCAACCGAAGCTGCTGCAGTTGCGTGTCCAGCGGCGGCGCGGTGCGGAAGTGGCCGACCGCACTTTCCTCATCGCCGTCGCAGGCGAAACGGTAGTAGTAGTCGCGGCCTGGGCGCAGGCCGTTGACCTCCACGTGCACCGAATGCGCCAGCTCGGGCACCGCGGCCGCAGTCCCCCGCTGCACCAGCCGGCGCATGCCCGGGTCCTCGGCCACAAACCAGCGCACCGGCACCGCCCGCGACGGCATGCCGCCGCCATTGAGCGGGTCCGGTGCCAGCCGCGTCCACAATACGGCCCCCTGTGGATCCGGATCACCGGCGGCGACACCGAGGGTGAACGGATCGCGCCCCAGCCGCGGCCGTGGGCCGGCCGTGGCCAACCCCGGCATCGCCGCCAGCGCGATCGCCGCCCCCGTGCCCTGCCACGCCATGCGCAGCAGGCGACGACGGCGTTCCGGATCGACAGGCCCGCGCATCAGAAGCGCACGGTAGCGGTGGCCATCACCTGGCGCGGCGCGCCGACCTGCATGGTCGCCAGGCTGCGGGTCGGGTCAGCGGCGTAGGTACCGTTGGTGTTGATCGAGGACAGGTAGCGCTTGTCGGTCAGGTTGGTCAGGTTCAGCGCTACGGTCAGGTTCTGCGCCGGGCCGAGCTTGCCGAAGTCATAGGCCGCCGAGGCGTTGACCAGCCAGTAGCTCGGCACCGACACATCGTTGGTATAGGTCACATAGCGCTTGCCGACATGGTTGGCGGCCAGGCGCAGGTCCCACGGGCCCGGGGTCCACGCCAGGGTGCTGGCGAACATCCATTCCGGGGTGTCGACGGTCGTCTTGCCGCGGGTCGGCACCACGCCGTTGTTCACGTAGTCGTTGTCGTAGGTGCTGTCATTCCAGGACAGCGCATTGGACCAGGTCAGGTCCTGCATCGGCTTCAGCTGCAGGGTCGCCTCGGCGCCGCGGCTGGTCACAGAACCGACGTTGGAGAACAGTGCCGGGCAACCGAGGATGCCCACGCACTGCGCGATGGCCAGCAGACGGTTGTCGAACTTGACGTCGTACACCGCCACCGAGGCTTCATAGCCGCGGCCGTAGCCACGCCAACCCAGCTCGATGGTGCGCGACTGTTCCGGCTTCAGGTTCTTCGCGCTGGCATCGAAGGCGGCCTGCGGCACATTGAACGGGCTGCCCACGCCCAGCGCATAGGCGGCGACGTTTTTGGCGAACGAACCGAAGATCTCGTTGCCTTCGTTGAGCTTGAAGTTGAAGCCGGCCTGCGGCAGCAGGCCCTTCTTCGAGGTCAGACTGCTGTTGTTGGCGTAGCTGCCCAGCGGCGTGCGCACGCTGGTACGGGTGTGCGGCGACTTCGCACCGATGTCGATGCTCAGGCGATCATCGAACAGGCGGAAGCGGTCCTGCACGTAGAACTGGCGGGTGATGGTGGTGTAGCGCTGGTGCCACACGCGCTGGTCCGGGTTGCGCAGGAAGAAGTCGTCGGTGATCGGGCCGTCGATGTAGTAGAAGTTGCGCTGCACGCTGTGGCCGTTGTCCTCGTACCAGAGGCCCGCTTCCAGTTCGTGGCCACCGACGTTCCAGGTGAACGCCGAGGTCACGCCGGTACGGTCGATCGCGTACTCGGTGGTGCGGATCGAGATCGGAATCTCGCGGCTGGTGCCCGGGTTCGACGGATTGGACGGGCTGAACCAGTGGCCCTGGCCACGGTTGCTGTGGTTGTAGACATTGACCTTCAAGCGCATCGACTCGTTCAGGCCGAAATCACCGGCAATGCTGGACAGGTCATCGTTGCGCAGGCCGTGGCCCGAGTAGTACGCATCCCACGGGCTGTTGACGCCGCCGCTGAACTTGCCGCGTGCGGCGGCGACGGCGCGATCCCAGTCCGGCGCGTAGTTGTCCCAGTCCCAGCCGAGGCGATCGATCATTTCCAGCGACAGATCCTGGTAATCGGCCTCGACCCGGCGCGAGGCGTTGAACAGCGCGGTGATCCTGCTGTCCGTTCCGAAGTTGTAGGTGGCCTTGCCGTTGAACTGCTTCAGCTCCTGCGAGCCCTTGCCCTTCCACTTGTCACCTTCCGAATACACGCCGGACAGGTAGGCGGCAAAGCCCTGGTGCTCGCCGGTATCGAGGCGTGCATAGCTGCGGCGTGCGCTGTCACTACCAAAGCTCTGTGCCAGCACGACCCCATACTCGGTGGACGGATCGATCGAGTAGAACTGGAACACGCCGCCGAGGTTGCTGGTGGACGGCGTACCCAGTGCGCCGATGCCGGTGGAGACCTCCGCACCGCCCAGGTTCTCGCTGATCACCGCGCGGCTGATATGCAGGCCGTTGCTGTTGCCATAGGCCATGTTGCCCAGCGGGATGCCATCAAGGGTGTAGCCCAGGCGGTTCTGGTTGAAGCCACGCAGGCTGATGGTGGTGGACCATTCGTAGGCGCCGGTGGCATCGGCCGATTCGAAATGCACGCCCGGCTTGGTCGCAAGCAGCTTCAGCGGATTGGCACCCGGCGGCAGCACCTTCATGTCCTCGGCGGTCACGCGCTGCACCTGGCGCGCTTCACCGCGGCCGATCACCGAGATCGAGTCAAGGGTGGTGGCCGACTGCGCGTCGGTGGCGGGGGCGGTTTCAGCGACAGCCAGCGACGGCAGCGAAGCACAGACCAGCAGGGCCAGCAGATTGCGGCGAAGCGGAGCGTGGGACGGCATGGGGGCGGATTCCTTGGGCACGCTGGACGCCGAAGGGCGGCGTCGAAGGGCAGCAGCGGCGGAATCGTAGAAGCGTCGCGTTACATGTCATTTACACGCCACATACGGACGTTCGGCGTTTCGAATGGTTTGCCGGCCGTGGGGTGGTTGCCGGCCAGCGGCCGGCACTACGGCTATTCGAATGAACCGACCGAGTCGTGGGCCAGGTTGTCGAAGCGGGTGTACTCGCCGAAGAACTTCAGCTTGCACGACCCGGTCGGGCCACCACGGTGCTTGCCGATGATGATCTCGGCCAGGCCCTTGTCCGGCGAATTTTCCTTGTTGTAGTAATCGTCGCGGTAGATGAAGACGATCATGTCCGCATCCTGCTCGATTGCGCCCGATTCGCGAAGATCGGCCATCACCGGGCGCTTGTCGGTACGCGTTTCCAGCGAGCGGTTGAGCTGCGACAACGCGATCACCGGCACGTGCAGTTCCTTGGCCAGGCCCTTCAGCGAACGCGAGATCTCCGAGATTTCGGTCGCGCGGTTTTCGCTGTTGCCCGGCACGCTCATCAGCTGCAGGTAGTCGATCACCACCAGGCCCAGGTCATGTTCGCGCTTGAGGCGGCGGCACTTGGAACGCAGCACTTCCGGCGACACGCCAGGCGTGTCGTCGATGAAGATCTTGGTTTCCTTCAGCATCTTGATCGCGCTGGTGACGCGGCTCCAGTCCTCGTCTTCCAGCTGGCCGGTACGCAGGCGCTGCGCGTTGATGCGGCCGTTGGAGGAAATCAGGCGCATCGCCAGCTGCGATGCCGACATTTCCATCGAGAACACCGCCACGCCCTTCTTCGACTTGATCGCCGCGTACTCGGCGATGTTCAGTGCGAAGGTGGTCTTGCCCATGGCCGGGCGCGCGGCAAGGATGATCAGGTCGGTCGGCTGCAGGCCGGAGGTCATCGCATCGAAATCGTTGTAGCCGGTCGGCAGGCCGGTGATGTTGCCGCCGTTCTCGAAGCGGCTGCGCAGCTCTTCGAAGGCATCCTTCAATGCACCGGGCATCGCCACGAAATCGGTACGGCCGCGTGCGCCCTGTTCGGCGATGGCGAACACGCTCTTTTCCGCCGAGGCCAGCAGCTCGCTGCTCTCTCGTCCCTCGGGCTGGAAACCGTCGTTGACGATGTCGGTACCCACCTGGATCAGCTGCCGCAGCACCGCCTTGTCACGCACGATCTCGGCGTAGGCCACGATGTTGGCCGCCGACGGGGTGGTACTGGCCAGTTCGATCAGGTAGGCACCATCGCCCACCAGTTCCATCTTGCCCTGCGATTCGAACCACTCGCCCAGGGTCACCGCATCGAACGGCCGCTCGCGCTCGGACAGCTCACGGATCGCGCGATAGATCATCTGGTGGTCGCGGCGGTAGAAATCGCCTTCGGTCAGCTGGTCATTGACCCGGTCATAGGCCTCCGGGGCCAGCATCAGGCCACCCAGCACCGCCTGCTCGGCTTCCACCGAATGGGGCGGTACCCGCAACTGGTCGATGCGCGACTCGTCGCGATCGCGATCGAAGCCTTCACCGCGCTCTCTGCGGTTGGAACGGAAGCCGGGGCGAGCGGACATGCTGCGGTGTTTCCTGCGAAAGTGGGCCGGACGAGTGTAGGCATGCGCCGACCCCGGCGGCCATGGACAAGCCTGTGGATAAGCCGTGGAGAAACGGGGGATATCCGCCGGTGCCTGGCCAGACTGGCGTGGGGGCGTCGCACTGCCTGCGACGGGCGCCATTGCGGCACCCGAGCGGACATTATCGCAGATGGGGCTGGCAACCGCTGGCGTCAATCGCCCTTGACGTGAACCGCGATCAGCGCCAGGAACCGGTCCACGTAGCCCTGCAGGAATTTCTGCGTGCCTTCATTGTGGACCGTGCCATCGGCATCGATCAGGCCGTCCTTGAAATGAATGAACGCCTCGGGCTGGCCGAGCACGTGCATGTCCAGGAAGGCCAGGCTGTTGCGCAGGTGCTGCTGGGCCACGGCGGTGCCGATCTGGCCGATGGAGGCGCCGATCACCGCCGCCGGTTTGCCGGCAAACACGCTGTCACCGTACGGGCGCGAGCCGATATCGATGGCGTTCTTCAGCACGCCCGGCAGCGACCGGTTGTATTCCGGGGTCACGAACAGCACCGCATCGGCGGCACGGACCTGGTCCTTCAGCCGGGTACCCTGCGCCGGATAGTGGCCATCGAAGTCCTGGTCGTACAGCGGCAGATCACCGATCTGAACGTACTGGAAGCGCGCACGGTCGCCGGCAATCTTCTCCAGCGCATGGGCCAGTTTGCGGTTGCAGGAATCCTTGCGCAGGCTGCCGACGAACACGGCGATGGTGGGGACGGACATCGGGACATACTCCTCACGGTGCGGGAGGCCCAGCCTAGTCGCCGGGCCCTTGCATGCCGGTGAAGATCAGCCGCCGGTCACGCCCGCGCGCACCTGCCGCCAATGCGCCTGCCAGGCCTGGAACATCAGCACGTTCCACAGATGGGTATGCCACTTGCGTTGGCCGCCGAGGAACTGCTGCCACAGCGGCTGTACCGCGGCCGCCGACAGCACGCCCTCCTGCTCCAGCCGCGCGGGCTGCAGCAGGTCCTCGGCCCACGGCCGCAGGTCGCCCTTCAGCCAGTCACTGACCGGCGCGCCGAAGCCACGCTTGGGCCGGTGCACCATCGACTGCGGCACATAACGGCCCAGCACGCGCTTGAGCAGCACCTTGCTGGTGGTTTCACTGCGCTTGAAGCCCAGCGGCAGCGACCAGGCGAACTCGGCCACGCGAGAATCCAACAACGGTGCGCGGGCTTCCAGGCTGACCGCCATCGAGGTGCGGTCGACCTTGCACAGCAGGTCATCCGGCAGGTAGGTCACGTAATCGGCCAGCATCATCGCATCGGCCGGTGTGCCGGCACCGTGCAACGGGTCGGCCAGGTCGTAGAAGCTGCCCGCGGCCTGCGCCCCGGGCACTGCCGCCGCCGGGTCGCGCCAGCGCGAGATTCGGTTGCGGTACACGTCACCGATGCCACGCGCGCCGGATTCTGCCAACAGCGCGGCCAGGCCGCCGGTACGCGAGGCCTCGCCCTGCTGCTGGGAGCGCGCGCCCATCCAGCGCCGCAGCGGCCCCGGCACGCGGCCCAGCATCTGCCAGTTGCGCAGCGCGCGTACATAGCGGGTATAGCCGAAGAACAGCTCGTCGCCACCATCGCCGGACAGCGCCACGGTCACGCCCTGCCGCGCCAGGCGGGCGACCAGCGCGGTCGGCACCTGCGAGGCATCGGCGAAGGGTTCGTCGAACATCGCCGGCAACTGCGGCACCACCGCCAACGCATCGGCACCGCTGACGTAGAGTTCAGTGTGGTCGCAGCCCAGATGCGCGGCCAGTTCCTTGGCCAGCGGCGCCTCGTCGTGGCCCGAACCGGTGAACCCGATACTGAAGCTGTGCACCGGCTGGCCACTTTGTGCCTGCATCAGCGCGGCCACCAGCGACGAATCGGTGCCGCCGGACAGGAACACGCCCACCGGCACGTCGGCCACCATGCGCAGCGCCACCGCGTCACGCAGCAGCCCGTCCAGCTGCTCCTCGGCTTCCTCGATACGGCCCTGGAACGGCGCAACCAGCGCCGCCTGCATGCGCGCACGCGCATCCCAGTACGGGCGCTGCGCCTGTTCCGGCCGGTGCGCGGCCGCACCCGTCGCCACGGCTTCCGCATCCAGGCGCAGCACGCGCCCGGGCATCAATTTGTAGCAGCGCTGGTGGATGCTGTGCGGCGCCGGAATGTAATCCAGCCGCAGCAGCAGGGTCAGGGCGTCACGGTCGATGTCGTTGTCGAAGGCCGGGTGCTGCCACAGCGCCTTCAGTTCCGAACCGAACACCAGCGTGTCGCCGGCCCAGCCGTAGTACAGCGGCTTCTTGCCGACACGGTCGCGGGCCAGCCACAGGCACTGCTCCTGGCGGTCCCACAGCGCAATGGCGAACATGCCGTTGCAGCGCTGCAGGGTGTCTTCCATGCCCCACTGCAGGATCGCTGCCAGCAGCACCTCGGTGTCGGAGTGCCCACGGAAGGCGTGTCCCAGCGGCTCCAGTTCGGCACGCAGGGCGGCGAAGTTGTAAACCTCGCCGTTGTAAGCCATCACGTAGCGACCATCGGACGAGGCCATCGGCTGGTGGCCCAGCGGCGACAGGTCGAGAATGCTCAGCCGACGGTGCGCCAGCGCGATGCCGGCCCCGGCATCGACCCAGCTGCCGCCATCATCCGGCCCGCGGTGGTGCAGCGCCTCGCCCATGGCCAGGACCTGCGCCTGCAGCACCTCGGCCGACGCCACCGGCGCCGGCAACAACATTCCCGCCAATCCACACATGCATCAAGGTTCCTGCGCCAGTTCAAGGGCGGCGCCAATCACCGCATTGTCGCTTGGAAGCCCGAACATTGCTGCCCCCGCCAGCGGCGTATAGGTATCGGCACCGCAGACCCGGCGCAATGGCAGGTGGCCGAAACCGGCCTCGACCAGGGCGGTGACCACGCCCTCGCCCACCCCGCCACTGTGGCGGCCCTCGTCCAGCACCAGCACGCGCCGGGCGCTGGCGGCTTGCGCGGCGATGAAACCGGCATCCAGCGGCACCAGCCAGCGCAGGTCGACCACCCGCACCTGCCAGCCCAGCTGCTGCTCGATTGCCCGCGCCGCGCGCAGCGCCATCGGCACGCCATTGCCATAGGTGTAGACCACCAGGTCGCCTGCCTCCGGCGCATAGACCCGCCCTTCGCCCGGCACCAGCGCCTGGCCCTGGGCGGGGTAGTCGAACAGCCACTGGCCATCGCCCGGCGCATGCAGGTCCTTGCTCATGTACAGCGCGATCGGCTCCAGGAACACCGCCACCCTCCCGTCCACCCGCGCCAGCGCGGCCAACGTGCGCAGCATCATCACCGCATCGTCGCCGCGCGACGGGCAGCCGACCACCAGGCCGGGAATGTCGCGCAGCGCGGTGATCGAATTGTCGTTGTGGAAGTGGCCACCGAAGCCTTTCTGGTAGCCCAGCCCGGCCACCCGAACCAGCATCGGGTTGCGGTACTGGTCATTGGAGAAGAACTGCAGCGAGCACGCTTCGCCGCGCACCTGGTCGATGGCGTTGTGCAGGTAGGCCAGGTACTGGATCTCCGGGATCGGCAGCATGCCCATGTTGGCCAGGCCCTGCGCCATGCCCAGGATCATGGTCTCGTCCAGCAGGGTGTTGAACACCCGGCGTGGGCCGAAGCGGCGCAGCAGATCCTTGGTGACGGTATAGACACCGCCCTTCTGCGCGACGTCCTCGCCGAACAGCAGGCTCTGCGGATACTTCGCCAGCAGTTCCTGCAGCCCATGGTTGATCTGGATGGCGAGGTGCCGAGGTGCCTGCCGCTCGGGCAGGGCCTCCGCACCGCCATACAGCGCTTCGCGCGCATCGGCGGGCACCTCGCGCCGCGCTTCGGCCTGCACCGCCGCCGGCGTGTACGGTGCCAGCGGCGCCATCACCTCCTGCAGCGACTGCAGCGTCGGGCGGCCTTCGGCATCCGCCGCCGCCGCCATGCAGCGCGCGCGCATCGTTTCGTAGGCGACCTCGATGGCGGCCGCATCCATCCAGCCCGACTCCATCGCGATCTGCGCCGAGCGCAGCAGCGGATCCTGCGCCTCGGCCGCGCACAGCTCCGGCAGCGCGCGCCATTCCACCTCGAAATCGGTGCCGGCGTGGCCCATCAGGCGGGTGGTGCGCAGATGCAGGAAGGTGGGCCGCCGCGTGCGCCGGCAGTGCTCCACCGCCGCCTGCACCTGGGCGTGCCCGGTGGCCAGGTCGAGACCATCAGCGAAGAAATAGTCGAGCCCCGGCTGGCGGCTGAAGCGCTCGGCAATCCAGCCTTCCGGCGTCTTCACTGAAATGCCCAGCCCGTTGTCCTCGCAGACGAACAGGATCGGCGCCGGCAGCTTCTGGTAGGCCGACCACATCGCGGTGTTGAACGCGGTCTGCGCGGTGGCATGGTTGGCCGAGGCGTCGCCGAACGAGCACAGCACGATGCTGTCGGCCGGGATCGGCAACGGCTGCCCCAGGCGCTTGCCGCTCTCGATGGCCAGCGCGGTGCCCAGCGCTTTCGGCAGGTGCGACGCGATGGTCGAGGTCTGCGGCAGCACCCACAACGGTTTGCTGCCCCACACCTTGTGGCGGCCCCCGCTGGCCGGGTCATCGGCGCTGGCGGCGAAAGACAGTGCGGCATCGCGCAGCGGATCGATGCCCGGCAGCTGGCGCGAACGCTCGGCCATGAAGGCACCGGAGCGATAGTGCAGGAAGGCTGGATCGGTATGCCGGCAGGCCCGCGCCAACAGCGCGTTGCCTTCGTGGCCGGAGGAACCGATGGTGTAGAAGACCTTGTTCTGCACGCGCAGCACGCGTGCCATCAGGTCCAGCTGGCGGCTGGCCAGCTGCGAATCGAACAGTTCGCCAAACGCGGCGGCAGTGAGCGTGCTGCCCGGCAGGATCGGCGCATCCGGTGCCGGGCGCGGACGCGGGGTGCCGCGCCAGCCACGTACCGCATCGAGGAAGTTGACGTCGCACACTTCGGCGCGGTTGAGCACGCGCATGCGTGCGGGAATCGGATCTGGAACCACAGCGAACATCGAACACCCTCCGTGTCGTTGTTGCATTCCGCCCGGCGTTGGCCAGGCGCTACCCTGTGGGGGTCACCCTGGTGAGACTCACGCAGCCTCGAATCGCGAGCGCACTTCGGCAGTCACGGCCGGCATCGGCAGGAAGCGCGGTTGTTCACGCACGCGCTGCAGCCAGCCACGCACTTCCGGGAATGGCCGCAGGCTGATACCGCCCTCTCCCGCCACGTCGGTATAGGCAAACAGCGCGATATCGGCGATGCCATATCCGTTGCCGGTGAACCATTGCGCCTGGCGCAGGTGCTGCTCCATCACCGCCAGCGCGGTGGCGGCGCGCTCGTGCAGGCGCGGCAGTTCGGCTCGGCGCGGTGAATCAGCGGGGGTCCAGCCACGGATGAAGCGCGCCACCGCCACGCACGGCTCGTGCGTGTACTGCTCGAAGAACATCCAGCTCAACGCCTGCGCGCGCTCCCAGCCATCGGTGGGCAGGTACGGCGTGCCCTCGGCCAGCCAGAACAGGATCGCGTTGGATTCGGTCAGCACGCGGCCATCGTCACGGACGATCAGCGGCACCTTGGCATTCGGATTCAACGCCAGGAATTCGGGGGTGTGGGTCTGGCCATGGGCACTGTCCACTTCCACCCAGCGGTAGCGGCTGCCGAGCTGCTCCAGCAGCAGGCGCACCTTGTGGCAATTGCCCGAGACCGACATGCCATGCACCGTCAACGGGACGCGCTCTTCCACCATCGCCTGCTCCATCGGATCCGGCCGGCGGCCAGCTGCGTGCAGTCTGGCAAGCGCGCCGATGAATGCCAAGCGCGGGTGCAGCATGGCAACCCGGTAGTGCCGGC
>NZ_JAOECR010000068.1:0-20412 GCF_029836955.1 Stenotrophomonas sp. GD04054
AGGCCAGGAACGCCGGGCATGGCCCGGCGCTATCGCATCTGACGATCAGCGTGCCGGCAGGTACTGCTGCGGGTCGACCGGCTTGCCGTTGTAGCGAATCTCGAAGTGGACCATGTCGCGGTTCGCACCGGTACGGCCCATTTCGGCGATCTGCTCACCGGCCTTCACGCTCTGCCCTTCATTCACCAGGCGCTTGCGGTTGTGGCCATAGGCCGACAGCCACTGGTCGCTGTGCTTGATGATGATCAGCTCGCCGTAGCCGACCAGGCCGGCGCCGGAATACACCACCACGCCATTGGCGGTGGCCTTGACCGCCTGGCCGCTGGTGCCGGCGATGTCGACGCCCTGCTTGGTCGCATCACCAGCCACGTAGCGGCCAACGATGGCGCCATCAGCCGGCCAGCGCCAGGCGATGTTGCTCTTCACCGGACCGACCGGCGCCGGGGCCGGCGTGGTGCTGCCGCCACTGCTGCCACCGGAACGCGGCGGGGTGACCACCGTGGTGGGCGCGCGGCCGCCGCTGGCACCGGCCGGATACAGCCGGATCACCTGCCCCGGGTAGATCGTCGAGGGGTTGTCCAGGCTGTTCCAGGCAATCAGGTCGGCCGGGGTGATGTCATGGATGCGGGCCAGCGCATAGATGGTGTCGCCCTTGCGCACCACCACGGTCTGCCCCGGCTTGGCTACCGAGGTCTTCGGCGTGGTCACACCGCCACCGGTGCTGCCACCACCAGGACGAACCACGGTGGCGGTGCCGCAGGCGGCCAGGGTGGAAACCAGCAACGCCAGCGCGCCGATGCGCACTCCCTTGCTCAGACGATCAGGACTCATGCGAACTTCGACCTCCATACAAGCCAGGCGATCAGCACCACCACCAGCGCGGTGGCGATCCAGCCCAGCGGTTCAATCCAGCGACGCAGTGCCGCTTCAGCACGCGCACCACCGATACGGATGACCGCAGCCAGCACGAACACGCGCTTGCCACGACCGATCAGCATGCTCAACAGGTACTGCGGCATCGGTACACCGACGATACCCGATGCCCACGTGAAGACCTTCATCGGGATGGGCATGAATCCGCCCAGCACCAGGAAGGTGAACACTGCCCACGGCGACTCGGCCATCTTCGCCTGCACGGTGGTGATGCCCTGCTCGATGGCCGGCAGCATGCCCAGCGCTTCGAACAACGGCTTGATCGCCTCGAAGGCGTAATGACCCAGCGCGTAGCCAACCAGTGCGCCGACCATCGAGCCGGCCAGGCTCAGGGTGGCGAACCACCAACCGCGCTTGGGCTGGGCCACGCACATCGGCGCCAGCATCACCTCCGGCATCACCGGGAAGATGATCGCCTCGAAGAAGCTCAACACCGTCAGGTAGGTCGGCGCGCGTTCGTGCGCCGCCCACTTCATCGCCCGCTCGTACAGCGGCCCGAAAATCTTCATGCAACCCTGCTCCGTGGATTAGTCGAGCATGCCAGACAGCAGCGGCACGAACGTGACCGGCGCCAGCACGTGTTGTTCGATGCTGCCGTCGGCCTTGCGGTCCAGCTGTACCAGCGACTGCGCCCCGGGGCCACCGACCGGCGCCACCAGGCGGCCGCCCTCGGCCAGTTGCTCGATCAGGGCGTCGACCAGTGCCGGCGCCGCCGCAGTGACCACGATGGCATCGAACGGACCGTGCTCGGCCCAGCCGACGCGACCGTCGTCATGCTTGGTGCGGATGTTCATTCCCAGCGCACGGAAGCGCTTGCGGGCCTGTCGCAGCAGATCGCCGATGCGCTCCACGGTGTAGACCTCCAGGCCCAGCGCACCGAGGATGGCGGCCTGGTAACCGGAACCGGTGCCGACTTCCAACACCCGCTTCGGCGCGACCTGGAGCACCGTCTCGGTCATCCGCGCGACCACCCAGGGCTGCGAGATGGTCTGGCCGTGGCCGATCGGCAGCGCAGTGTCTTCATACGCGCGCGAGGCCAGTGCCTCGTCGATGAACAGATGGCGCGGCACCACCCGGATCGCATTCAAGGTCGGCTCGTCGACGATGCCGGCTTCGCGCAGGCGGTCGACCAGGCGGTCACGCACACGCTGCGAGGTCATGCCGATACCGACGGCTTCCGGTTGCAGGCGCAGGCGTGGACTCATGCCGGCTGGTCCAGCGCGGCACTGAGGCCGCCGACCCAGCTGGCCACTTTCTCCAGTGCCTGGTAGCGGGTCAGGTCCACCTGGATCGGGGTGATCGAGATATGCCCGGTGCGCACCGCATGGAAGTCGGTACCGGGGCCGGAGTCCTGCTCACGGCCGGCCGGGCCGATCCAGTACACCTCGTTGCCGCGCGGGTCTTTCTGCGCGATGCAGCCTTCGGCGCGGTGGCGGTTGCCGAGGCGGGTGACCTCGAAGCCCTTGACCTCGCTCCACGGCAGATCAGGCACGTTGACGTTGAGGATGGTGTCAGCCGGCAACGGATCGGCCTTGAGCCGGGCAACGATCTCCACCGCAGCGCGCGCGGCGGTCTCGAAGTGTTTCGGATCGTGGTTGCGGGTAACCAGCGAGACCGCCACCGCCGGCAGCCCGAGGAAGCGACCTTCCATCGCCGCCGAGACGGTGCCGGAGTAGATCACGTCATCGCCGAGGTTGGCGGCATTGTTGATGCCGGACACGACAATGTCCGGTTCGAACTCGAGCAGCCCGGTCAGCGCCAGGTGCACGCAGTCGGTCGGAGTGCCGGCCACCGAGACGGTGTAATGGTCGATGCGCTTGAGGCGGATCGGCAGGTCCAGGGTCAGCGAATTGCTGGCGCCGGAGCGATCACGGTCGGGCGCGACCACCGTGACTTCGTGTCCGGCCTCGCGCAGCACCGAAGCAAGCATCCGGATGCCTGCGGCGTCGACGCCATCGTCGTTACTGACCAGGATTCGCATCTTCGATTTAACCGCTTGATTTTCCAAGAATTCGATTCCGTCACCGTGCAGTGTGGGCGGGACCGCCGTACTCCCCTGCGGAAGCCGTCGACCCTGCAAGGGCATCGTCTATTGTGCCGCATGCGAGCCGCCGGTCCTACCCTGTCGGCGGTCATGACCGACATCGAACCGTCATAGGCAGAGATGCGCCGGCGGTTTACCCTGTGCGCATGTCGCACCCTGAAGACGAAGATCCGGCCGCATTGTTCCGTGCGGCCATCGGCGAAGTGACGCCGCTGCGCAAGGATGCCGAGCCGGCGCCTGCCGCGCCCCGGCCGAAGCCGCGCGCGCGCATGGCCGAACGTGACGAGGCCGAAGCCGCCGGCGAATTCGCCCGGCTGCTGCGCGACAGCACGCCGCTGGAAGCCGGCGACGTGGCCAGCTATCGCCGCGACAACCTGCCACCACGCTTGTTCCAGCGCCTCAAGCGTGGCCAGTACTCGGTGCAGGACGAGCTGGACCTGCACGGCGCCACTGCGTCGCAGGCGGAGGCGCTGCTGCGCCAGTTCCTGCTGGAAGCGCATGCACACGACTATGGCTGCGTGCGCATCATCCACGGCAAGGGCCTGCAGTCCGATGGCGGTGCACCGGTGCTGAAGAATCTGGTCGATCGCCTGCTGCGGCTGCGCAACGACGTACTGGCGTTCCATTCGGCGCCGACCGGACAAGGCGGCACCGGCGCGGTGCTGGTGCTGCTGGCCCGTAGATGAAAAAGGGGACGGAGGGAATTAAGTCGTTTGTGCCACAAACGACTTAATTCCCTCCGTCCCCTTTTTCTGTCAGGCCTGCGAGGCGTCTTCGACGGGGCCGAGTTCGTGCAGTACGGCGGTGGCGTAGCAGCCTGGCGGCAGCGCGAATGACAGCTCCAGCACGTCGTCGGCCAGCCACTGGTGCTGCAACAGCGCCGGGCGCAGGCGCAACGCGCGGCGCTCCTGCTTCAGCCGTGCGTCTTCCAGGCCGGCCCGCAGTGCCTTTGACTCCTCGTCGTCCAGCGCGGCCAGCTCCAGCTCACGTGCCGCGTCGGCGCTGCGCAGCTCGCCTTCGCCCCACAGCGGCGCGCTGGGATGGATGTCGAAACGCGCCAGTCGCTCGGCCAGCACGTCGGTGTACGGCTCGGGTCCGAACACGCTGCGGCTGCCATCGAGCATCCACACTTCGCCATCGAGCGGCTGATCCCAGTTGCCCTGCTCCACGCGCGCGGCCAGCACGCGGTTGAACAGCGCCGAACGGGCGGCTGACAGCAGCAGCGAACGCTGGTCCTTGCGCATGCGGCGGCCACCGAACATCGCCAATGCCGCCGGTACGTTGCCGCCGTCGCGGCCGAAACGCTGTTCACCAAACCAGTTCGGCAGGCCGCGCTCGGCAATCTGCTGCAGGCGCTCACTGATCGCTGCAGCATCACCCTGCACCTCGCGCAGCACCAGCTTGAAGCGGTTGCCGGCCAGTGCGCCACGCTGCAGCTTGCGGTTGTGCCAGGTGGCTTCGAGCACTTCGATCTCGTCGCTGGCCAGCTCGGCCAGGTCCGGCGCGACGCGCTTGGGCAGGTGCACGCTGAAACGCTGGGTGGTGACCGCATGGCGATCCTTCATGCCGGCGTAGCTCACCGCCATTTCCGGCAGGCCCGCCCACTTGGCCAGCACCTTGGCCACATGCACGGTGTTGGCACCGCGCTTGCGGATGTGCAGCAGCAGGTGTTCGCCTTCACCGGTCGCCTCGAAGGCCGGCAGTTCGTCAACCTGGAAATCGTCCGGCGTGGTGCGGATGCGCGCCGTCAGCAACGGTGCACCAAACGCCAACGGCAGCGGGATCATGCCGCCACCAGCAGTACCACCGCCTGTGCGGCGATGCCTTCGCCACGACCGGTGAAGCCCAGCTTCTCAGACGTGGTGGCCTTGACGCTGACTGCATCCAGCGGCAACTGCAGCAACCCACCGATGCGCTCACGCATCGCCAGCGCATGCGGGCCGACCTTCGGACGCTCGCAGATCACGGTGATGTCGGTGTTGCCGACGCGCCAGCCACGCTCGCGCAGCAGGCTGTCGCAATGGCGAACGAAATCACTGCTGTCGGCGCCCTTCCAGCGGTCGTCACTCGGTGGGAAATGCTGGCCGATATCGCCCAGCGCCAGCGCGCCGAGCATTGCATCACACAGGGCGTGCAGGATCACGTCGCCATCGCTGTGCGCGAGCACGCCGCAGCTGTGCGGCACGTTCACGCCGCCGAGCATGATGTGATCGCCTTCACCGAAGGCATGGACGTCGTAGCCCTGGCCAATGCGGACGGGCGGGAACGGTGCGGTGCTCATGGATGCAACCCTTGCAACAGGGCCGCGCGGACGGTCAGCCGGCGCGGCGGGAAAGTACGAATTCGAACCGGTCCAGATCGGCCGGGGTGGTGACCTTGAAGTTGTCCTCACTGCCTTCCACCAGCAGCGGGCGCTGGCCCTGGCGCTCCATGGCCATGGCCTCGTCGGTGACGTCAATACCGACGGCCGCTGCGTCGGACAGCGCGCGGCTGAGCTGGTGGCGGCGGAACAGCTGCGGCGTCAGTGCGCGCCACAGGCGCTCGCGTGGCTCGGTGCCATCGATGCCGCCGTCGTCGCCAGCGCGCTTGAGGGTGTCGCGCACCGGCGCAGCCAGGATCGCCCCGACCGGGTCGGCACGACCGACTTCAAGCAGACGACCGAGATCGGCCAGCGACAGGTTCGGCCGTGCAGCATCGTGAACCAGCACGAATTCATCGGCACGCACGGTGTCCGGCAGCGCCTGCAACCCGGCCAGCACCGAGGCGGCACGGGTCGCGCCGCCGATGCAGGTCAGCACCGGCTTGCCCGACCACTCATTCCAGCCCGGCCAGTCGGCATCGTCCTGGCCGATCACCACCATCGCTCCGGCCACGGCGGGGTGCGCCAGCAGCGCGTCCAGCGTGTGGGCGAGCAGGATCTGCCCGCCCGCCTGCAGGTACTGTTTGGGCAGCGGTGCACCGAAGCGGGTGCCACGGCCGGCCGCAGGAACAACGACCCAGATCGCCGCGCTCATGGCACGTCTGCCGGGTGTTCGCCCGCCTGGGCAGTGACGCCGGCAGCAGGCTGCGCCGGGTGGACCGGTGCATCCTCGACCACGCGGTAGAACTTCTCGCCAGGCTTGATCATGCCCAGCTCGCTGCGCGCGCGCTCCTCGATGGCGGACTGGCCTTCCTTGAGGTCCTTCACTTCGGCAGCGAGCGCGTCGTTGCGCTGCTGCAGACCCTCATTGTCCCGCTCCTGGTTGGCGACCTGGGCTTCGAGCATCATCACTTCACCCGAGTTGCCCGGACCGAACCAGAAGCGGTACTGCAGCCAGCCCAGCAGCAGGGCCAGCACCAGCAGCATCCAGCGCCAGTCGCGCATCGGCTCAGCGCTTCAGCGAAACGAACGCGTCACGACCGGCGTAACGCGCGCCGGCGCCGAGGGCTTCCTCGATGCGCAGCAGCTGGTTGTACTTGGCCACGCGATCGCTGCGGCACAGCGAGCCGGTCTTGATCTGGGTGGCGGTGGTGGCCACCGAGATATCGGCAATGGTGGTGTCTTCGGTTTCGCCCGAACGGTGCGAGACGACGGCGGCATAGCCGGCGCGGTCGGCCATCGCGATCGCTTCCAGGGTTTCGCTGAGCGTGCCGATCTGGTTGACCTTGATCAGGATCGCGTTGGCGGTGCCCGAGTCGATGCCTTCCTGGAAGATCTTCGGGTTGGTCACGAACAGGTCGTCGCCAACCAGCTGCACCTTCTTGCCGATGCGGTCGGTCAGCAGCTTCCAGCCGGCCCAGTCGTTCTCGGCCAGGCCATCTTCAATCGTGATGATCGGGTACTGCGCGGCCCAGTCGGCGAGGAAGTCGACGAACTGCTCGGAGGTCAGGCGCTTGTTCTCGCCGACCAGGTTGTACTTGCCGTTTTCGAAGAATTCGCTGGAGGCGACGTCCAGGCCCAGCAGCACGTCTTCACCGGCGGTATAGCCAGCCTTGCCGATCGCTTCGAGGATGGTGTCGAGTGCTTCGACGTTGCTGCGGAAGTCCGGTGCGAAGCCGCCCTCGTCGCCGACCGCCGTGCTCAGGCCGTGGCCCTTCAGCACCGACTTCAGCGAATGGAAGATTTCGGTGCCAGCGCGCAGCGCTTCGGAGAACGAGGTGAAGCCGACCGGCAGCACCATGAACTCCTGGAAGTCGACGTTGTTGTCGGCGTGCGCGCCGCCATTGATGATGTTCATCATCGGCACCGGCAGCGACGGGGTCACGCCGGTCTTGGCGGCAAGGTACTGCCACAGCGCCTGCTTGTTCGATGCAGCGGCGGCGTGCGCGGCGGCCATCGAAACACCCAGCAGCGCGTTGGCGCCGAGGCGGCCTTTGTTCTCGGTGCCGTCGAGGTCGATCAGGCGACGGTCGAGGCCGGCCTGGTCGGTGGCTTCGAAGCCCTTCAGCGCATTGGCGATGGTGGTGTTGACGTTGTCGACAGCCTTGCGCACACCCTTGCCCAGGTAACGGGTCTTGTCGCCATCACGCAGCTCGACCGCTTCCTTGGTGCCGGTCGAGGCGCCGGAGGGAACCGCGGCACGACCGAACGAACCGTCCTCCAGGATGACTTCGGCTTCCAGCGTGGGGTTGCCACGGCTGTCGAGGATTTCACGGGCGTGGATGCTGCGGATCGTACTCATGGTCGGGCCGGTTACCTGTATGGAGAGGGGGCGACAAAACGAATGCCGCGTGATTATCCCCGGCTGCCCGCCACTTGCCAAATGGCGTGGGCGGCTTCAGCCCCAACTGGACCCGATCACGATCAGGATCATCGACACCAGCATCACCAGCAATGCACCGGCAATCGCTGCCAGGATGGGGCCACGCCGCCGTCGCCAGGCCAGCACCATCGCCACCGGACTGCCCAGGAAGGACAGCACCATCGTGACCAGCGCGCCCAGCAGCCACCACTGCGTGGCCTGCACGCCGTTGTTTCCGTCTCCCGGCGGCCGGAAACCGGACGTGAAGGCCAGCACGCCCACCACCAGGGCGATCCAGGTCAACACGGACAGCCCCAGGGCGATCAGGCCCCAGGGCCAGCCACGCGCCGATGTGGTCGTATTCATCAAAGCAATCCGTAGAACAGGGCGCCCAGCCACAGCGAGAGCAGGATGATCGCCAGGCCAGCCGTGACCTTGCCGCGATTCAGCCGCCAGGCCAGCACAGCGGCAGCGACGCTGCCCACGGCACCGAGCAGCTCCGCCACCAGCAGCGCAATGAAGTACGCCCGCAGATCGAGCGCACTGCTGCCATCACCGGGGGGCCGCACCGACGCAGCGCCGATCAGTACCAGCCCGAACATGCCCACGGTGAACAGCACGGCCAGACCCAGTGCGATCAGGCCCCAGGGCCACCGTTTCCAGTGCCGGCGGTGACGCTGGGTTTCCAGCGCCAGCCACGGGTCACGACTCACGCGAAGCGCGAAAAGCCGTGCTTCTTGGTCACCGCATCGAGTTCCATCAGGGTCTCGAGCAGCGCTTCCATCTGGTCCAGCGGCCATGCATTGGGGCCATCGGACAGCGCCTTGGACGGGTCCGGATGGGTTTCGGCGAACAGGCCGGAGATGCCCACCGCCACGGCGGCGCGGGCCAGCACCGGCACGTGCTCACGCTGGCCACCGGAACTGGTGCCCTGCCCACCCGGCAGCTGCACCGAATGGGTGGCGTCAAACACCACCGGGCAACCGGTATCGCGCATCACCGCCAGCGAACGCATGTCGCTGACCAGGTTGTTGTAGCCGAAGCTGGCACCGCGTTCGCAGACCATGATCTGCTCGTTGCCGGTGGCCTTGGCCTTTTCCACGACCGGCTTCATGTCCCACGGCGCCAGGAACTGGCCCTTCTTGATGTTGACCGGCTTGCCGGCCGAGCACACCTTGCGGATGAAGTCGGTCTGGCGGACCAGGAACGCCGGGGTCTGCAGCACGTCCACCACCGAGGCCACTTCATCCATCGGGGTGTATTCGTGGACGTCGGTCAGCACCGGCACGCCGATCTGCTTCTTGACCTCGGCCAGGACCTTCAGGCCCTCTTCCATGCCCGGGCCGCGGAACGCGGTGCCCGAAGTGCGGTTGGCCTTGTCGAAGCTGGACTTGAAGATGAAGTTGACGCCGAGCTTGTCGGTGACTTCCTTCAACTTGCCGGCGGTATCGAGCTGCAGCTGCATCGACTCGATCACGCAGGGGCCGGCGATCAGGAACAGGGGCTGGTCCAGCCCGACCTCGAATCCACACAGTTTCATGGCGTTTCCTTGTTGTCCGCGGCACCGGCCGGGCCGGTGCGCTGGGGGTTGAAGCGTGCAAGATGGGGGCCGGCGGCCCCCATCACAAGTCAGGCGCGGGCTTCCTGCAGCAGCTTGCCGCCAGCCTTGCGCTCACGTGCGGCACGGATGAAACCGATGAACAGCGGGTGGCCGTCACGCGGCGTGGACAGGAATTCCGGGTGCGCCTGGCAGGCCAGGAACCACGGGTGCGCATCGCGCGGCAGCTCCACCACTTCCACCAGGGTGTCGTCCATCGACTTGCCGGCGATCACCAGGCCCGCATCTTCCAGCTGGGTGCGGTAGCGGTTGTTGAACTCGTAGCGGTGGCGGTGGCGCTCGGCAACCACGTCCTTGCCGTACAGCTCACGGGCCAGCGTGCCCGGCTTCAGGCGCTGTTCCTGCAGGCCCAGGCGCATGGTGCCACCGAGGTCGCTCTTGTCATCACGCTTTTCGACGTCGCCGGTTGCCGTGCGCCATTCGGTGATCAGGCCGATCACCGGGTTCGGTGACTGGCGGTCGTTCTCGGTGCTGTTGGCACCTTCCAGGCCGACCACGTTGCGGGCGTAATCGACGACAGCCGCCTGCATGCCGTAGCAGATGCCGAAGTACGGCACGTGCTGCTCGCGGGCGAACTTCGAGGTCAGTACCTTGCCTTCGAAACCACGGTCGCCGAAGCCGCCCGGCACCAGGATGCCGTCGACATCGGCCAGTGCGGCCATGTCGGTGCCTTCCAGGTCCTGTGCTTCCAGCCACTTCAGGTTGACCTTGGTGCGCTGGCGCAGGCCGCCGTGCTTGAGCGCTTCGCCGACCGACTTGTAGGCATCCTGGTGATCGACGTACTTGCCGACCACGGCGATGGTCACTTCGTCCAGCGGATGCAGGGTCGCATCGACCGCGTCTTCCCACATCGACAGATCGACCGGACCGACCTTGTCGGCCAGCTTCAGCTGGTTGACGACGATCTCGTCCAGGCCCTGCGCATGCAGGCCCGACGGAATGCGGTACAGGACGTCCACGTCCGGCACGCTGATCACCGCGCGCTCGGAAACGTTGGTGAACTGGGCGATCTTGCGGCGCTCCGAATCCGGCACAGCCTGTTCCGAACGGCACAGCAGCACGTCCGGCTGGATGCCGATCGAGCGCAGTTCCTTCACCGAGTGCTGGGTCGGCTTGGTCTTCAGCTCACCGGCGGCGCCGATGTACGGCACCAGGGTGAGGTGCATGAACAGCGCCTTCTCCGGACCACGCTCGGTGCGCACCTGGCGGATCGCTTCCAGGAACGGCAGCGACTCGATGTCGCCGACGGTACCGCCGATCTCGACCAGCGCCACGTCGTAGCCTTCGGTGGCCTCGTCGATGCAGCGGCGGATCTCGTCGGTGATGTGCGGAATGACCTGCACGGTCGCGCCCAGGTAGTCGCCGCGGCGTTCCTTGCGGATCACGTTCTCGTAGATACGACCGGTGGTGACCGAGTTCTTGCGGCTCAGGCGGGTGCGCACGAAGCGCTCGTAGTGGCCCAGGTCGAGGTCGGTCTCGGCGCCGTCGTCGGTGACGTAGACCTCACCGTGCTGGAACGGACTCATGGTGCCCGGGTCGACGTTGATGTACGGGTCGAGCTTCATCATCGTGACCTTCAGGCCACGGGCTTCGAGAATGGCGGCCAGCGACGCGGCGGCAATGCCTTTGCCGAGCGAGGACACCACGCCGCCGGTTACGAAAATCAAGGGAGTCATGGCTGCAAGCATCCTGTCTGGAAATGGAAAACGGCAGCACCACGCGCGCCCGGAGGGCAGGCATGGTGCTCAGAGGGGGTTTTCCGGTTCGCTGTGGCAGCGAGGGAGGTGCGGATCCGTGCGACGGCAGGCGCCGGACGGGGACCACCGTGCGAGGTCGGGGCGACCGTGCCGGTCAAATCGACCGTCACCTGCGACCCGCCATGCTGGAAGCCACGCTTGGCCGCTCCAGCCCATTCGCAAATGGTGGACACGCACTTACTCCCGGAAAGCCATAGTTTACAGATTGATGGCCGCCAACCCAAGAGGCAGATGGCACGCCACTAAAAAGAAACGCCCCGCAAAGCGGGGCGTTCCGGAGCGCAACCCTTGTCGCAAGGGCGCCTGGCAGGGGGCGGGATCAGCGCTTCTTGCGCGCTTCCTCTTCCTCTTCCTGCTGCGGGGCCGGCTGGCCCTGCGCCTTCATTTCGGCATTGGCCTGGGCCCGACGCTTGGCCTTGGCATCGGCCTCGGCCTGCGCCTTGTCGGCCTGGTCACCCTGCTGCGGGGCCGGCTGGCCGGCGTTCTGCGCCACCACCAGCGGCACTGCAACGGCGGCAGCGGCCAGGATCGCAATGGTCAGCAACTTCTTCATGAGGTCCTCCTCGCGGTATGGCTTGGATGTTTCGACCCAACGGGGGTCGCCGGTGTTCAGATTCCAGCAGCTGCCATTTTACCCCCTCTGCGTCGCCGAGACTGAACCGCAGGCGTGCAAAATCCCGTGCCAGACCCCACACTTGCCCGTCGCTCCAAGCTTTCGAAGACAGATGAACGCCCGTTATAACGCCGCCGATATTGAAGTCCTGTCCGGCCTTGACCCGGTCAAGCGCCGTCCCGGCATGTATACCGACACCGCGCGCCCGAACCACCTGGCGCAGGAAGTGATCGACAACTCGGTGGACGAGGCCCTCGCTGGCCACGCCCGCTCGATCGAGATCACCCTGTACAAGGACGGCAGCGTGGAGGTCAGCGATGACGGCCGCGGCATGCCGGTGGACATCCACCCGGAAGAGAAGATCCCGGGCGTCGAGCTGATCCTCACCCGCCTGCATGCCGGCGGCAAGTTCAGCAACAACAACTACACCTTCTCCGGCGGCCTGCACGGCGTCGGCGTCAGCGTGGTCAATGCGCTGTCGACCCTGGTCGAGGTGCACATCAAGCGCGAAGGTGCCGAGCACCGCATCACTTTCCGCAACGGCGACCGCGCCACCCCGCTGGAAGTGGTTGGCAGCGTCGGCAAGAAGAACACCGGTACCCGCGTGCGCTTCTGGCCGGACCCGAAGTACTTCGACACGCCCAAGTTCGCTGTGCGCGCGCTCAAGCACCTGCTGCGCGCCAAGGCCGTGCTCTGCCCGGGCCTGACCGTGAAGCTGACCGACGAGGCCACCGGTGAAGTCGATACCTGGTACTACGAAGACGGCCTGCGCGATTACCTGAAGCTGGAGCTGGGCGATCGCGAGATGCTGCCGGCCGAACTGTTCGTCGGCAACCTGAAGAAAGACACCGAGATCGTGGACTGGGCCGTGGCCTGGCTGCCGGAAGGCGAACTGGTGCAGGAAAGCTACGTCAACCTGATCCCCACTGCCCAGCACGGCACCCACGTCAACGGCCTGCGCACCGGCCTGACCGAGGCGCTGCGCGAGTTCTGCGACTTCCGCAACCTGCTGCCGCGTGGCGTCAAGCTGGCCCCGGAAGACGTGTGGGACCGCGTGTCGTTCGTGCTGTCGCTGAAGATGACCGACCCGCAGTTCAGCGGCCAGACCAAGGAACGCCTGTCCTCGCGCCAGGCCGCCGGCTTCATCGAAGGCGCCGCCCACGATGCGTTCAGCCTGCTGCTGAACCAGAACGTGGAGCTGGGCGAGAAGATCGCGCAGATCGCCATCGAGCGCGCCAGCGCGCGCCTGAAGACCGAAAAGCTGGTCGTCCGCAAGAAAGTCACCCAGGGCCCGGCCCTGCCCGGCAAGCTGGCCGACTGCATCAGCCAGGACCTGTCGCGCACCGAGCTGTTCCTGGTGGAGGGTGACTCGGCAGGCGGCAGCGCCAAGCAGGCGCGTGACAAGGACTTCCAGGCGATCCTGCCGCTGCGCGGCAAGATCCTCAACACCTGGGAAGTGTCCTCCAACAGCGTGCTGGCGTCGGAAGAAGTGCACAACCTGGCCGTGGCCATCGGCTGCGACCCCGGCAAGGACGACATTGCTGGCCTGCGCTACGGCAAGGTCATCATCCTGGCCGACGCGGACTCGGACGGCCTGCACATTGCCACCCTGCTCACCGCGCTGTTCCTCAAGCACTTCCCGGCGCTGGTCGATGCCGGCCACGTGTTCGTGGCGATGCCACCGCTGTTCCGCATCGATGTGGGCAAGCAGGTGTTCTATGCCCTGGACGAAGAAGAGAAGCGCTCGATGCTGGACAAGATCGAACGCGAGAAGATCAAGGGCGCGATCAACGTCACCCGCTTCAAGGGCCTGGGCGAGATGAATCCGCCACAGCTGCGTGAATCCACCATCCACCCCGACACCCGTCGCCTGGTGCAGCTGACCGTGGACGACGGCGAGCAGACCCGTTCGCTGATGGACATGCTGCTGGCCAAGAAGCGCGCCTCCGACCGCAAGGGCTGGCTGGAGAGCAAGGGCGATCTGGCTTCGCTGGAAGTCTGACCCGACGCGGGGCCGGATCCGTTTCCTGCAGGGAAACGGCTCTGGCCCCATCGCCCGGTAATGCCGGTTCATGTGCCCTTGGCATTACGCCCCCATCGGCAAACCCGGCGGCGCCATAATGCGCGTCCATCTGTGTGGACCATCGTATTGGCCAGCCACTCGCTGCTGTTCCCGGGCCTGCCGCTGCACAGCGCGCGCCTGGTCCTGAGCCCGATCCGCCGCGACGATGCGGCCGCCCTGTTCGCGATCCAGTCCGATCCGGACGTGATGCGGTTCTGGAACCACCCGGCGTGGACACGACCGGCCGAAGCGCGCGCGCAGATCGACGATGACCTGGCGGCACAGGCCACCGGCACCCAGCTCAAGCTGGCCGTGCGCGAAACGCTGGACGGCCCGTTGCTGGGCATCTGCGTGGTGTTCGCCCTGGATCGCGATGCCGCTCGTGCCGAGATCGGCTACCTTCTGGCCCCCGACAGGCAAGGCCAGGGCTACATGCACGAAGCGCTGCAGCACCTGCTGGACTACCTGTTCCAGACTCTGCGCCTGCATCGCGTGGAAGCCGAAGTCGACCCGCGCAACCGGCCCTCGGCACACGTGCTTGAACGGCTGGGCTTCCACCTGGAGGGCGTGCTGCGGCAGCGCTGGCGCATCCAGGGCGAACTGTCCGATTCGGCGGTATACGGCCTGCTGGCCAACGACGAACTGCGCACCACCCTGCCCGCTTGACCCAATCTGGCCACTGGCGGCCTCGACGCGCGGCCATGCCTTTGGACACATACGACATGCCCTCCACCGGCCTAGCATCGGAACCCCTTCCGCTGCCGATCCGGTGCCATGAAGTCCCTGCTGCACACTGCCGCGCTCTGCGTCGGCCTGCTCATCGCCCCTGCCAGCGTGCTGGCCGCGCCTGACGCCGAGGCCACGCCCGACCCGAAAGACGACAAGACCGAAGCGCCTGCGCTGCCCGCCGATGCGTCGGCCCGCCAGAGCATGCGCCTGGCCGGCCGCACCCTGGACTACACCGCCACCGTCGGCACCCTGCCGGTACGCGATGCCAAGGGCAAGGTGATCGCCGACGTGGTGTTCACCGCCTACACGATGCCGGGCAAGGACCGGCCGGTGACCTTCGCGCTCAATGGTGGCCCGGGTGCATCGTCGGTCTACCTCAACATGGGCGCGATCGGGCCCAAGGTGGTCACCTTTGGTTCGGAGGGTGACAGCGCATCGGCGCCGGCCACCCTGCACGACAACCCCGGCACCTGGCTGGACTTCACCGACCTGGTGTTCATCGACCCGGTCGGCACTGGCTTCAGCCGTGCACGCATCGGCGATGACGAAGCGAAGAAGCAGCTGTACAACCCCAGCGCCGACATCGAATACCTGTCGCGCTCGATCTACGACTGGCTGCTGCGCAACCAGCGCATGGGTGCACGCAAGTACCTGACCGGCGAGAGCTACGGCGGCTACCGCGGCCCGCGCATCACCCACTTCCTGCAGACCCGCCTGGGCGTGGCGATGAACGGCCTGGTGCTGGTGTCGCCGTACCTGAGCCCGACCCTGGAAGACAACGCCGATGTCTCGCCGATGGCGTGGATGCAGACGCTGCCGTCGATCGCTGCAGCGCACCTGGAGCGCCAGGGCAAACTGACCGATGCGGCGATGCGCGACGTGGTGGAATACACCCGCGGCGACTACGCCACTGCGCTGATGAAGGGCCGCAGCGATCCGCAGGCGACCGAGGCGATGCTGCGCCGGGTGACCGAGCTGACCGGGCTGGATGCGCAGTTCGTGCGCCGCGCCGGTGGCCGACTGGAGACGCAGGCCTATCTGCGTGAGGTGTTCCGCGACAAGGGCACGCTGGGCAGCCGCTACGACTCCAACGTGACCGCGTTCGATCCGTTCCCGAATGATCCGGAACAGCGCGCCAACGATCCGCTGCTGGACAGCATCATTGCGCCGACCACCACCGCGATGGTCGACTTCGTGACGCGCGTGGTCGGCTGGAAGGTGGATGCACGCTACCAGGCGCTGAACTACGAGGTGAACCGGCTGTGGGACCGCAACGGCGAGCTGCGCCAGGGCGCGGTGACCCAGCTGCGCCAGGCGGTGGCGATCGATCCGCATCTGCAGGTGCTGATCGTGCATGGCTGGAATGATCTGTCGTGCCCATTCATGGGGTCGATCCTGACGGTGGACCAGATGCCGGCGATGGGCAGCAATCCGGACCGGGTACAGGTGCGCAGTTATCCGGGCGGGCACATGTTCTACAGCCGGGCGGACAGCCAGGCGGCGTTCCGCAGGGATGTGCAGGCGTTGTTCCAGCGCAACTGAGGGTGGTGGTGGTGGCCGGGCCTGCGGCCCGGCACCCGCTGGGGATCAACTGCCACTGCAACAGCAAGAGCTGGCATTCCGTGGGTTGGCGGGGTGGGATGGGCAGGCGGGGGACGGCAAAAACTGCTCCTGCGTGCCTCGTAGAGCGCCATCCATGGCGCTCTGCGCCCCCGCCTGCCCATCCCACCCCGCCTTCGACAGTTTCCGTGCGCTGTTGGTGGATGCCGACCGTTGGTCGGCACGAGGGCGGATCCCTGTTTCTGCTCTGGTAGGTGTCGACCTTGGTCGACACGATGTGTCCGGAAGAATTCTCTGCCCATGAAAAAAGCCCGCCGGTATCCGGCGGGCTTTTTCGTGTGCACCTTGGCGCGGCGATCAGGTCCAGCCGAACAGCTCGAACAGCTTCAGGATCAGGTACGCGCAGCCGCCCGCGGCCGGAATGGTCAGGATCCAGGCCCAGACGATGCGTTCGATGACGCCGAACTTCAGCGAGCGCGGGTTCTTGGCGAAGCCGACGCCCATGATCGCGGTGGAGATGCTGTGCGTGGTCGAGACCGGCATGCCGAAGTGGGCGGCCAGGGTCAGGATGGTGGCCGAGCTGGTCTCCGCGGCGAAGCCGTGGATCGGGTGCAGCTTGACCATCTTGTGACCCAGGGTCTTGATGATCTTCCAGCCGCCCGAGGCGGTACCGGCCGCCATCACCACCGCACAGGTCAGCACGATCCACATGGCGATGCCGTCACCGGCATGCGCATCCGGGTGCATGAAGGCCAGCCAGGACGGCAGGTCGTTCAGTGCGCCGGTGGCTTCGGCACCGATCAGTGTCATGGCGATGATGCCCATGGTCTTCTGCGCGTCGTTGTGGCCGTGGGCGAAGCCCATATAGGCCGCCGAGGCGATCTGCGCCTTGCCGAAGAAGGCGTTGACGATGCGCGGGCGGGCCAGACGACCGATGGCACCACCGATCTTGGCCAGGCCGGCGATCAGCGCCCACAGCAGCACCATCACCACGATGCCGAGCAGGAAGCCGGCGATCGGCGAGGTGATCATCGGCACGAACACCTTCCACAGCAGGCCCTTGTTCTGCGCCCAGCTGCCCAGGCGCTCGGACCAGATCAGCGCGTCCCAGTTGTTGTGGGCCGCAGCCAGGCCGGCGCCGCAGAGGCCACCGATCAGGGCGTGCGAGGACGAGGACGGCAGGCCCTTCCACCAGGTGATCAGGTTCCAGATGATGCCGCCCAGCAGGGCGCACAGGATCACCTGCGGGGTGACGTCGACCACGTTGGTGTTGAGCAGGCCCGAAGCGATGGTCAGCGCCACCGCGGTACCGGTCAGTGCACCGATGAGGTTCATGAAGGCGGCCAGCATCACCGCCCAGCCGGGCGAGAGCACCTTGGTCGCCACCACGGTGGCAATGGAGTTGGCGGTGTCGTGGAAGCCGTTGATGAACTCGAAGACGAGCGCGGCCAGGATCACCACCAGGACAAGGGTCAACATGCGGCGGCGTCCGTCAGCTGTTCTTCAACACGATCTGGTACGCCACCACGCCGGCCTCGCGGCAGCGGTCGATGGCCTTTTCCAGGATCTCGAAGAATTCCTTCAGCAGGAACATCTGCAGGTTGTCCAGGCGGCCCGAGTAGATGTCGCGGTACAGCTCGAGCATCAGGCGGTCGGCCTCGTTCTCCAGCGAACGCAGCTTCTCGTTGAGCGCGGTCATCCGGTCCAGGTTCATGTGGCGCAGGTCGGCCACCATCTCCACCACCACGCCGGCAGCCTGTTCCAGCATCGCCGCGCGCGGCGCGAAGTCGATGTGCTCCAGGTGGGTCGTGGCCAGCGAATAGCGATCGGCGAACTTCTCGATCTGCTTCGGAATCTTGTACAGCGCCGAGCCCAGCGCTTCGATGTCTTCGCGCTCGATCGGGGTCATGAAGCTGTCCACCAGCGCCTGGCTGATCTTGTCCGAGGCCGCGCGTTCGCGCAGGCGGGCCAGCTTGAAGGCGTCCAGCGCGGGCTGGCGGTCGGCCTCGCGCAGCATGGAATGCAGCGCCTTGGCGGCGTCGGAAGCCGCGACGGCAGCCTCATCGAGCAGGGTGTAGAACTGTTTGCCGGAACCGAAAATGGTCTGCAGAGAGAACATTGAGAAACCTGTCAGCCGTCGCGGGAAGGACGGCACCAGACGGAATTATGACGGCTAGATGACCATCACGGGTATCCCTGCCCCCTTCCGGGGCTCTGGAAGCCCCAACCTGAACAGGCGGTTGCCACCCTGCCACGCCCCTTTGCTAAGATGCCAGCGCGCCTTCGGGCGCACCTTATGGACGACGACCCTTACCCCCCTGCGCCGCGCCGGACCCTGTTCCTGAGCGCCAGCCGCCATCGCAAGCACCCGCCCTCCCTGCCACCAACCGGGGACGACGCCCGTGTTTGAGATCCTGATAGTTTTGGCCCTGATCGTGTTCAACGGCTTCTTCGCCATGTCCGAAATGTCGGTCATGACCTCGCGCAAGAGCCGCCTGAAGCAGATGGCCAGCACTTCCAAGCGCGCCGCCAAGGCGCTTGAGCTGTCCGAGAAGCCGGAGAACTTCCTGTCCACCGTCCAGATCGGCATCACCCTGGGCGGCATCCTGACCGGCGTGTACGGCGGTGAGGCCATCGGTAACAGCATCGCCCACCACCTTCAGGTGTTGTTCCCGTCGCTGGCCGACACCATCACCCTGTTCGGCAATCCGCAGCCGCTGTCGAACCTGATCGGCAAGACGCTGGCCGTGGCGCTGATCACCTTCCTGACGCTGATTTTCGGTGAGCTGGTGCCCAAGCGCCTGGCCATCACCCGTTCGGAAGACATCGCTGGCATGGTAGCCCTGCCGATGGGCTGGCTGGCCCGAATTGCATTCCCGGCCGTGTGGCTGCTGTCCCATTCGACCCGCTTGGTCCTGCGCCTGATGGGGCTAGGCAAGGACGAAGTTGCCTCGGTGACCGAAGAAGAGATCCGCATGCTGGTGGCCGAGAGCCACGAGGCCGGTGTGATCGACGCCCACGAGCGCGACATGATGAACCGCGTCATGCGCCTGGGCGACCGCACCGCCGACAGCCTGATGACCCCGCGCAACCGCATCGCCTGGCTGGATACCCAGGCTGGGCTGGAGCGCAACCTGGAAATCATGGCCGAGCACGAGTTCTCGCGCTACCCGGTGCTGCGCGACAATGACATGGACGTGGTCGGCGTGCTGGAACTGAAATCGCTGGCCACACGCATGGCGCGTGGCGACAACGCGCTGTTCCAGACCCTGCGCGAACCGCTGTACGTCTCCGAATCGACCCACGCGATGAAGCTGCTGGAGATCTTCCGCGAGGAACAGCAGTCGATGGCGCTGGTGGTGGACGAGTACGGCGAAATCCAGGGGCTGGTGACCATCAGCGACCTGATGGGCGCCGTGGTCGGCCGCCTGCAGGCGGTGGAGAACGCCGATGAAGATGCGTTGGTGGTGACCCGCGAAGACGGTTCGCTGCTGGTGGACGGCTCGCTGCCGATCGAGGACCTGCGCGAGCTGATCGGCAGCAACGATCTGCCCGATGCCGAGGATGGCGATTACTACACGCTGGCCGGCATGTGCATCCACTACTTCGGCCGCATCCCGCACGCGGGCGAGTACTTCGACTGGGCCGGCTGGCGCTTCGAGGTGGTCGACCTGGATGGTGCGCGGGTGGACAAGCTGCTGCTGCGCACGCTGTCCGACGAGCAGGCCGATGAGCTCACCGCCTGAGGCCGGCCAGGGTCCGGGCGTTGAGCGCCCGGCCTACCGTAACGAGGGCATCCGCACCCTGCTGGAGATGTTCGCCTCCGGCGACCCGGCCGAGCACATGCCGCTCGGCCAGATCCTGTGCAACCTGCAGCAGAGCGCGTTCGGCGTGTTCCTGTTCGTGGCGATCCTGCCATCGTTCATCCCGATCCCGGGCATGGGCGGCGCGGTCAGCGGCCCGCTGGTGATCCTGATCGGCCTGCAGATGCTGTTCTGCCTGCGCCGGCCGTGGCTGCCCGGCTTCATCGCCCGCCGCGGGCCCAAGCGCGGCACCATGCACCGCTTCCTGGACCGCATCGACCGCCCGCTGCGGCGGTTGGACAAGATGCTGAAACCGCGCCTGCCGCAGCTGCTGACACCGCTGCCGGCGCATGCCTTCAGCGGCCTGCTGCTGGTGTTGCTGGGCCTGCTGCTGTCGTTGCCGATTCCGTTCACCAACTTCCTGTTCGGCTTCCAGCTGCTGCTGTTCTCGCTGGCACTGCTGGAACGCGATGGCGCGCTGATGCTGTTCAACTGGATCGCGGCGCTGGCGGCGATCGCGTTCTTCGGTTTCAGTTCGGGGCAGCTGGTGGGCTACACGGTGGAGCTGTTCC
>NZ_JAOECR010000069.1:0-19851 GCF_029836955.1 Stenotrophomonas sp. GD04054
TCATGTCGACCAGATGGTCGATCTTCACGTCAGGATTGACGTCGGCCTCGTAGTCCACGCCTTCCACACCGAAACCGAACAGGCGCAGGAAGTCGGCCTTGTAGCCGGCCAGGTCACTGATCTCGTACAGGTTCTCGTTGGTGACCTGCGGCCACAGCGCCACCACCTTGCCCTGCACGTCCGCGGCCATCTCCTTGTAGTCGGCACGCAGGCGGCCTTCCTCGTCGACCAGCGCCACGGTGTGGCCATCGCCATCGACCAGATCGTGGCGCAGGCGGTCGACCGCGACGCCATCTGCCTTGCCGCCGTAGAGGATGTCGTACAGCACGTCGAGCTGTTCGATGCAGCCTTCGTGGGTGCCCTTTTCCTTCATCACCTTGAACAGCAGCGACAGGTACAGCGGCATGGTCGGAATGGCCGAGCTGGCCTGGGTGACCACCGCCTTCAGCACCGATACGCGTGCGTCGCCACCGATCTTGGCCAGCTTCTCGCGCAGGCCCAGCACCTTGGTGTCCAGGTCCTTCTTGGCGGCACCGATCGAGCCGTTCCAGTAGATCGCCTGGGTGATCTCTTCGCCCACGTAGGTGAAGGCAGTGGTGGTGCAGCCGTTGGCCAGCACGCCGGCATCGGCCAGCGCATCGATCCACATCTGCCAGTCCTCGCCCCCCATCACCGCGACGGTGCCAGCGATTTCATCCGGGGTGGCCGGCTGCAGATGGGTCTCGGTCAGCACTTCCTTGTCGGTATCCAGGCCACGCAGGGTGATCGGCTCGCCGATCGGCTTCAGCGTGGAGCTGATGATCTCTCCGGTCTTCGGGTGCTTGCGGCGCGGCGCGGCGAGGCTGTAGACGACCTGGTCGACCTGGCCGAGATCGGCCTTGATCATCTCGATGGTCCTGGCCTTCACTTCATCGGAGAAGGCATCGCCGTTGATGCTCTTGGCGTACAGGCCGGCTTCGTCGGCGTACTTGTGGAACGCGGCGGAGTTGTACCAGCCCGCAGTGCCCGGCTTGGTTTCACTACCCGGGCGTTCGAAGAAGATGCCCAGGGTGGCGGCGCCACTGCCGAAGGCGGCAGTGATGCGCGCAGCCAGGCCGTAGCCGGTGGAGGCGCCGATCACCAGCACGCGCTTGGGACCATTCTGGATCGGCGGACGTGCGCGGATGTAGTCGATCTGCTGCTTGACCGCGGCTTCGCAGCCGGTCGGGTGGGTGGTGACGCAGATGAAGCCGCGGACGCGCGGTTTGATGACCATGGATACCTCGGGTTGGCAGATGCGGCGCACGGGGCGCTCAGCAGGAATACGGGCGCGCGCCTGCGCGCGCGAACCGCAGGATCGTAGTGCGCGGGGGAAGATTGCACAACCGACGGCGGCGTAGGGTGGGGTTTGTTCTGCAGGGTTGCACCCTGCACCCGCAGAGGCCGGAGCAACGACCGGAGCCGGAGCAACTTCAAAAGCTGGGTTCCTGTGGGTTGGCGGGGTGGGTCCGGTTGCGGGGGACGCCGTAAATCCGTCCATGGAGGCTTGGCCGCGGCATCCATGCCGCGGACACCCCCGCAACCGGACCCACCCCGCCTTCGACAGATTTCCGCGATCTGTCGGACATGTCGCCGCTGCTGTTGGTGGGTGCCGACCGTTGGTCGGCACGGTTGAATTCATTCGATATCTGACAGATGTGTCGACCAAGGTCGACACCTACCAACAGCCGCGCGGAACCGGTCTGGGGCAGAGCCCCCTGAGTCAGGGGGCGGCCGCGAAGCGGCGGGGGTCTTGAAGCTGGTAAGTGGGGCCCACGGTTCGCGCAGCGAAGCGTGGGAGCGACAGCGCGCATGCGATGACGCGTACCAGCCCTGCACACAAAAAACCCCGCTTGCGCGGGGTTCTCTGTGTGTTGCGTGCAGCGGGTGCTTACGGGCGACGGGCCAGGGCCTCGATGTCCTTCGCCTTCGGCAGCAGGTCCTGCTTGCTGACGCGCAGGAAACCGATCGTCAGCATCGGCACCGCCACCAGGATCGAGGACAGCACCACGATCACCGCGCCGATCATGTGCGTCTCGGCCAAGCCTTCCATCGAGCTGCCGCCGTACATGTACAGGGCAAGTGCCGACAGGAAGAACATCACCGCAGTGATCACCGTACGCGACAGCGTCTGGTTGATCGAACGGTTCAGCACCTCCATCGAGTCCACGCGCAGGCTGCGGAAGTTCTCGCGGACGCGGTCGAAGACCACGATCAGATCGTTGATCGCAAAGCCCATCACCGACAGCAGGCCGGCCAGCACGGTCAGGTCGAACTCACGGCCCAGCAGGGACACATAAGCGACCGTCACGATCAGGTCGAACATCGCCACGATGCTGGCGGTGACCGCGAACTTCCATTCGAAGCGAACCGCGATGTAGATCAGGAAGCCGGCCAGCATGAAGATGGTGGCGTACAGGCCATTCATCGCCAGGTCCTTGCCGATCTGCGGACCCACGAACTCGTTGCGGAGCACGGTGGCCTGGTTGTCGGCGGTGGACAGGGCCTTCACCACGGCTGCGGCGGTGGCCTTGTCCTCGTGCGCGGCGTCGCCGGTACCGGCAGCGTGCTCACCATGCGGGGCCAGGCGGATCAGCAGGTCGGTGTTGCCACCGACGCTCTGCACCTGGGCGCCTTCGAAGCCGTTCTGCTCGAGCTTGGTGCGGACCTGCTCGACGTCCACCGCCTTGTCGAAGCGGGCTTCGATCAGCGTGCCGCCGGTGAAGTCCAGGGCGTAGTTGAAGCCCTTGACGCCGATGATGGCGATCGAGGCCAGGAACACGATGACCGTGACGACCATCGCGACATGGCGCCAGCGCATGAAGTCGATCTTGGTGTCGTTCGGGAGGATGTGCAGCGGAAACAGTTTCATGTGCGTGTCGTCCCGTCAGATGGCCACGTTCTGGAGCTTCTTGCGGCGGCCGTAGATCAGCGTCGCCAGCGCACGCGACACGGTGATCGCGGTGAACATGGAGGCGAAAATACCGATGATCATGGTCAGCGCGAAGCCCTTCAGCGGACCGGTACCGAATGCGAACAGCGCCACACCGACGATCAGGCCGGTCAGGTTGGCGTCGAGGATGGTGCCGGAAGCACGCTCGTAACCGGTCACGATCGCGGTCTTGCCCGGCACGCCGGCACGCAGCTCTTCACGGATACGCTCGTTGATCAGCACGTTGGCGTCCACCGACAGGCCGACCGACAACGCCAGACCGGCGAAGCCCGGCAGGGTCATGGTCGCGCCGAACAGCGACATCACCGCCACCACGATCAGCAGGTTGAACAGCATCGCGATCGAGGTGATCACGCCGAACATGCGGTAGTAGACGCTGAAGAACACCAGGGTGAACAGGAATGCGAACACCACCGCGCGCATACCGTTCTTGACGTTCTCGGCACCCAGGCTCGGGCCCACCACGCGCTCTTCGACGAAGTCCATCGGCGCGGCCAGCGAGCCGGACTTCAGCAGCTTGGCCAGGTCCTCGGCTTCCTTCTTCTGCAGGCCGGTGGTCTGGAAGTTCTTGCCGAACACGCCGTTGATGTTGGCCACCGAGATCACTTCCTCGTTGACCTTGAAGCCACGCACTTCCTGGCCGTCGACGACGGTCACGGTCGGCACGCGCTCGGTGTAGACCACCGCCATCGGCTTGTTCACGTTGGCGCTGGTGAAGTCGAACATGCGCTGGCCGCCGACATTGTTCAGCGTCACGCTGACCGCCGGAGAGCCGCTGTTCGAATCGGTCACCGCCTGCGCGCCGACCATCTGGTCACCGGTGACGATCACGCGCTTGTTCAGCAGGACCGGACCACCGCCATCACGACGCTGGTAGACCTTCGCTTCCGGCGGAATGCGCCCGGAGTTGATGGCGTCCTGTGCATTGCCGTCAACCACCGCGCGGTACTCGAGGGTAGCGGTGGCGCCGATCATGCGCTTGGCTTCGGCGGTGTCCTGCACGCCCGGCAGCTGCACGACCACGCGGTCGGCACCCTGTCGCTGGATGATCGGCTCGGCCACGCCGAGCTGGTTCACGCGGTTGCGCAGGGTGTTGATGTTCTGCTCGATGGCGCCGTTGGCAATCTGGGTGATCTCGGTTTCCGGCACGGTCACCGTGATGCGGTTGCCGCTGACGTCGTAGCCGAGGGTCGGCTGCGCCTTCACCAGGGCGGTGCGGGCACGCTGCGCGGCGTCGTCACCGGCGGACGGGCTCAGGTTCGCCACGATGCTGTTGTCAGCGCGGCGTTCCACCGACTGGTAAGCGATGCGGGCGTCGCGCAGGGTGCTGCGCACGTCTTCGGTGTAGGCGTCCAGGCGCTTGTCCAGGGCGGCCTTCTGGTCGACCTGCAGCACGAAGTGCACACCGCCCTGCAGGTCCAGGCCCAGCACCATCGGGCGACCGCCGAGGTTGGCCAGCCAGTCCGGCACGGTCGAGGCCAGGTTCAGGGCCACGGTGTACTTTTCGCCGACCGTGTCACGCAGGGCGTCGCTGGCAGCGGACTGCGCCTTCAGGTCCGGCAGGCGGACGATCAGGCTTTCCCCTTCCTTCTCGGCACCGACGGTGGCGACACCGGCCTTCTTCAGGTCGGCCAGCACACGGTCACGCAGCGCATCGTCGATCTGGCCGCCACGGTTGGCGGTGATCTGGAGGGCCGGGTCCTTCTGGTAGATGTTGGGCAGCGCGTACAGCGCGCTGAGCGCCAGTACGATCAGGATGACGACGTACTTCCAGCGTGGAAATTCGAGCATTGCTTGGGTCCCGCGCGGCGCCATCCCCGGCGCCGCGGTTGTGCATCGGAAAGGGAGTGGCTTACTGGGCCGACTTCAGGGTACCGGCCGGCAGCACGTTGCCGACAGCGCCCTTCTGCACGCGGATGCGCACGTTGTCCGCCACTTCAATGGTGATGAAGTTGTCGCCGATGTCGGTGACGATACCGGCGATGCCGCCGTTGGTCAGCACTTCGTCGCCACGCTTGATCTTCTCCAGCATGGCCTTGTGCTCCTTCTGCCGCTTCATCTGCGGGCGGATCATCAGGAAGTACATGATGGCGATCAGGATGACCGGGAACAGCAGCGTGGTCAGGCCCATGCCCTGCGGTTGGCCGCCGGCGGCCTGGGCGTGGGCGGCGGGAATCAGGAAGGCAAGCAGGTTCATTGTTGGTCCTTTGGTTGGGCGGCGCTTCGGCCCTTTCACGGGCACGAGGTGTCGACCGCGGATCTGGGTCAGCCTTGAAGTATGCCACGGCCCCGGGCGTTCGTCCTTGGGCCGTTTGGCAGGGGGTGTTCGGGTTACAGGGGCGGTGCTACCGCCCCGCGTGCCGCGTAGAAAGACTCACGGAAGGCCAGGAAGGTTCCCGCCTCGATCGCCGCGCGGATGTCGGCCATGAGCTTTTCGTAATAGAACAGGTTGTGCAGGGTGCCCAGCATCGGCGCCAGCATCTCGTTGCAGCGGTCCAGGTGGCGCAGGTACGAACGCGTGTAACCGCCGCTGCAGGCCACGCAGCCGCAGCCGGGCTCGATCGGATCCATGTCGCGCGCGTACTGGGAATTACGGATGCGGACGGTGCCGAACGAGGTGAAATAGTGGCCGTTGCGCGCGTTGCGGGTGGGCATCACGCAGTCGAACATGTCCACGCCACGTGCGACACCCTCGACCAGGTCCTCCGGCCGACCCACGCCCATCAGGTAGCGCGGGCGGTCGCCCGGCAGTTCCGGGTCCAGGTGGTCGAGCATGGCGTTGCGCTCGTGCTCCGGCTCGCCCACGGCCAGGCCGCCGATGGCGTAACCGTCGAAGCCGATCGCCTGCAGGGCCTCGGCGGAGCGGCTGCGCAGGTCGGTGTGCACGCCACCCTGGACGATGCCGAACAGGGCCGCGTCGTTGCCCAGCTCGTCATGCGCGTTGCGGCTGCGCTGGGCCCAGCGCAGGCTCAGCTCCATCGAGCGGCGCGCCACATCCTCGGTAGCCGGGTACGGGGTGCACTCGTCGAAGATCATCACCACGTCCGAATCGAGCACTTTCTGGATCTTCATGCTCTCTTCCGGGCCCAGGAACACGCGGGCACCGTCGGTGGGCGAGGCGAAGGTCACGCCCTGCTCGGTGATCTTGCGGCGGTGGGCCAGCGAGAACACCTGGAAGCCGCCGGAGTCGGTCAGGATCGGGCCATCCCAGCGGCAGAAGCCGTGCAGGCCGCCGTGGTCGGCGATGATGTCCAGGCCCGGCCGCAGGTACAGGTGGAACGTGTTGCCGAGGATGATCTCGGCGCCCAGCGCACGCACCTGGTCCGGCAGGATGCCCTTGACCGAGCCATAGGTCCCCACCGGCATGAAGGCCGGCGTTTCCACCGTGCCACGCGGGAAGGTCAGGCGGCCACGGCGGGCACGGCCGTCGCGGGTCTTGAGCTGGAACTGCAATCGGGACATGGAGCGGTCGTTCAGGCAAATAGTCGCCTATTGTCTCCCAAGAAGGCGTGCGCACCAAGGTGCGCACCCACAGGGGACCCTGCCCTCCCTGGCTGCCCTACCCCGCCTGCGGGAACAGCAGCATCGCGTCGCCGTAGCTGAAGAAGCGGTAGCGCTGCTCGATCGCGTGCTGGTAGGCCTCGAACACGCGCTCCTTGCCGGCGAACGCGGAAATCATCATCAGCAACGTGCTTTCCGGCAGGTGGAAGTTGGTCACCATCGCATCGACGCTGCGGATGCGGTAGCCCGGGGTGATGAAGATCTGCGTCTCGCCGGCGAACGGCAGCAGTTCACCCTCGCGCATCGCGCTTTCCAGCGCGCGCACCACGGTGGTGCCGACGCCGATCACGCGGCCGCCGGCGGCGCGCGTGCGCCGCACCTGCTGCACCAGCTCGGCACCGACATTCAGCCACTCGCGGTGCATCACGTGGTCCTTCAGGTCATCGGCACGCACCGGCTGGAAGGTGCCCGCACCCACGTGCAGGGTGACGTGGCCGAAGTCCACGCCCTTGTCCTTCAATGCGGCCAGCAGCGGTTCGTCGAAATGCAGGCCGGCGGTCGGTGCCGCCACCGCGCCGACTTCACGCGCGAACACGGTCTGGTAGCGCTCGCGGTCGTCCACACCCGGCTCACGCTGGATGTACGGCGGCAACGGCAGGCGACCGGCATGCAGCAGCCACTGCTCCAGTGATTCCGGCACATGGAACTGCAGCACGTAGAACTCGCCATCGCGGCCCAGCACCTCGGCTTCGCCGCCGGCGTCCAACGCGATGCGGCTGCCGGCCTTGGGCGACTTGCTGGCCCCCACCTGCGCGCGGGCCTGCTGGGCGCCCAGCAGGCGCTCGATCAGGATCTCCACGCGGCCACCACTGGCCTTCTGCCCGAACAGGCGCGCCGGGATCACCCGGGTGTCGTTGAACACCAACAGGTCACCGGGCTGCAGCAGTGAAGGCAGGTCACGCACCTGCAGGTCGGTGAACGCGGCGGGAGCTTGCGGCACCAGCAGCAGGCGGCTGGCGGAACGTTCGGCCAGGGGCGCCTGCGCGATCAGTTCAGCCGGCAGGTCGTAGTTGAAATCGGACTTCTTCAAGGCGGTGGGCGGCAACAGGTCGACAATGGCGCGCATTGTACGTCCAGCGTCTGCGAGCCGGCGCGCTTCGCGGCGAACGTCGCGCAAAATGCTGCTATGCAGCAGGTTTCTGCGGGGTTATCGCGCAAAAAAACAAGTGCTAGCATCGAACCGGAAGTCCGCTGCACGAGCCTGCCCCAAGCGCGCGTGATGACGCGCGTTTTGCTTTTGAAGACCCGTGCGACCCATTGTTTCAGGAGATCTGCAATGAGCTTCATCGAACGCCTCGCCCCCCTGCGCAACCAGCCCGGCACCCGCCTCACCTCCGGCCTGGACGATGCCACCCTGACCGCCCTGTCCGCCAACCACCCGCAGCTGATCGCCGCGGTGGACGCCGCCGCCGAGGAATTCGCGCGCGTGCAGGCCGACCTGGGGCCGCTGCTGGCGCAGGACGAACAGGCGCAGATCGACGCGATGCAGGACGGTTTCGTCAATTTCTATGCCGATGACGCGGTGACCCCGTATGTGGCACTGGCTGCGCGCGGCCCGTGGGTGGTCACCCTGAAGGGCGCCGTGCTGTACGACGCCGGCGGCTACGGCATGCTCGGCTTCGGGCACACCCCGGACGCCGTGCTGGAGGCGATGGCCCGCCCGCAGGTGATGGCCAACATCATGACCCCCAGCCTGTCGCAGCAGCGCCTCATCACCGCCCTGCGTGCCGAGATCGGCCACCGCCGTGGCGGCTGCCCGTTTGCCCGTTTCATGTGCCTGAATTCCGGTTCCGAGGCCGTCGGCCTGGCCGCGCGCATCGCCGACGTCAACGCGAAGCTGCAGACCGACCCGGGTGCGCGCCACGCCGGCGCCGCGATCAAGCGCGTGGTGGTCAAGGGCAGCTTCCATGGCCGTACCGAACGCCCTGCCCTCTATTCGGATTCCAGCCGCAAGAGCTACATGCAGCACCTGGCCAGCTACCGCGGCGAGGACTCGGTGATTACCGTGGCGCCGTACGATGAGGCCGGCCTGCGCAAGGTGTTCGAGGATGCCGCGCGCAACCAGTGGTTCATCGAGGCGGTGTTCCTGGAGCCGGTGATGGGCGAAGGCGACCCGGGCCGTTCGGTGCCGCCGTCGTTCTATGCGGTGGCCCGCGAACTGACCCGTGCCCATGGCAGCCTGTTGCTGCTGGACTCGATCCAGGCCGGCCTGCGCGCGCATGGCGTGCTGTCGGTGGTCGACTACCCGGGCTTTGAAGGGCTCGATCCGCCGGACATGGAAACCTATTCCAAGGCGCTCAACGCCGCGCAGTACCCGCTGTCGGTGCTGGCCGTGACCGAGCATGCCGCACAGCTGTACCGCAAGGGCATCTATGGCAACACGATGACCAGCAACCCGCGTGCACTGGACGTGGCCTGCGCCACCCTGGCCCAGCTGACCCCGCAGGTGCGCGCCAACATCGCCGAGCGTGGTGCCGAGGCCGTGCGCAAGCTTGAACAGCTGAAGAACGAGCTGGGCGGACTGATCACCAAGGTGCAGGGCACCGGCCTGCTGTTCTCCTGCGAACTGGCGCCGCAGTTCAAGTGCTACGGCGCCAACTCCACCGAGGAATGGCTGCGCCAGCACGGCATCAACGTGATTCACGGTGGCGAGAACTCGCTGCGCTTCACTCCGCACTTCGGCATGGACAGCGAAGAGCTGGACCTGCTGGTGGGGATGGTCGGCCGCGCGCTGCGTGAAGGCCCGCGCCGCGAGCAGGCAGCGGCGGCGTAAGTCTCGTTCTTTGTAGAGTCGAGCTTGCTCGACTCAGACGTAGCCGCGATCTGAACGAAGAGCAGCCGAGCATGGCTCGGCTCTACAGGAACCCACCGCGGTCTGAACGAAGAACAGCCGAGCGTGGCTCGGCTCTACAGACGGCAACCGCGAAGGTCCATACTCCATAGGCACCCCGTCCCTGACCGCCCTGCGGTCGGCGACGGGGCGTTTTCGTTTCCGGCCAAGAGACAGGAAGATCCATGAAATCGATCTGTGTGTACTGTGGTTCCAACGCTGGCAGCAAGCCGGCCTACACCGAACGCGCCCTTGCCCTGGGCGACCGCATCGCCCGCGACGGGATGCGCCTGGTGTACGGCGGCGGCAATGTCGGCCTGATGGGAACCGTGGCCAATGCCGTGCTCGCCGCCGGCGGTGAAGTGACCGGCGTGATCCCGCGCCAGCTGGCCGACTGGGAAGTGGCCCACCGCGGCCTGACCGAACTGGAAATTGTCGGTTCAATGCATGAGCGCAAGTCGCGCATGTTCGACCTCGCCGATGGCTTCGTCACGCTGCCCGGCGGCTTCGGCACCATGGAAGAGATCTTCGAGATGCTGACCTGGCGCCAGCTTGGCATCGGCAACAAGCCGTGCGCCTTCCTCGACGTGGAAGGTTTCTACGCCCCGCTGATCGGCATGATCGACCGCATGGTGGAAGAGCGCTTCCTGCACCCGGACCAGCGCCAGGACCTGTGGTACGGCTCGGATATCGAAGAGATGCTGGAGTGGATGAAGAACTACAAGCCAGCGCAGGCCTCGAAGTGGATCGACGAAAAGCGTCGCGCCGCCCTGCGCTGATGCTTTCCTGCGCGGCGGCTCAGACCGCCGCGCAGCTCCACGGTGCGGGCCGCCCCAGCAGATAGCCCTGGCCGTAGTCGCAACCCAGTTCGCGCAGGGTCTGCCGCTGCGCCTCGGTTTCGATGCCCTCACCGATGGTCTCGATGCCCAGCGTACGCGCCAACGACAGCACGCCCTCGACCAGCGCCCGCGTGCTCTGCACTTCCGGCCCATGCAGGCCGGCGATGAAGCTCTGGTCGATCTTCAGCGTACTGATCGGGAAACGGTGCAGGTAGGACAGCGCCGAGAAGCCGGTACCGAAATCGTCCAGCTGCACCTGGATGCCGCGCTCGCGCAGGCCCTGCAGGATACGCAGCGTGTGTGGGCCGTCATCCAGCAGTGCGACCTCGGTGATCTCCAGGCGCAGCCGGCGCGGATCGGCACCACATGCATCCAGCAGGCCGAACAGGCGGCCGCTGAACCCGGCGGAGCGGAAATGGCGCGGTGATACGTTCACCGAGACGTAGCTCTGCCCGCCCTCGGCCAGGCCGGCAATCACCTGTTCATAGATCAGCCAGTCGACCTGCTCGATCAGGCCGCTTTCCTCGCCCAGCTCCAGGAACGCCCCCGGCAGCAGCAGGCCACGGCGCTCATGCTGCCAGCGCAGCAGCGCCTCGTGGCCCACCACCTCGCCATCGGACAGGCGCACGATCGGCTGGTAGAACGGGACGAAATCGCGGTTGTTGATCGCACGACGCAGGTCGGCTTCCAGATCGAGGCTGCGCATGGCCTGCTCGCGCATGTCTTCGTCGAAGATCGCACAGCGGTCATGGCCCTGCGCCTTGGCCCGGTACATTGCCGCGTCGGCATCACGCAGCAGCTCTTCGCCGGTGCGGTAGCGGGGGTTCCACAGCGCGATGCCCAGGCTGCCGGACGGGAACAGTTCGCGCCCGGCGATCCACATCGACTCCTGCAGCGCCAGCAGCAGGCGCTGGCCAAAGTCCAAGGCCTGGGCCAGGCCCTGCGGGCATTGCAGCAGCACCGCGAATTCGTCACCGCCCAGCCGGGCCACCACGTCCTCGGTGCCGGCCATCGATACGATGCGCTTGGCCACTTCCACCAGCATGCGGTCGCCGGCAGCATGCCCGATGCTGTCGTTGACCAGCTTGAAGCGGTCCAGATCGAGGAACAGCACGGCGAACACCGGGCCGCCCTCACGCTTGGCCAGGGCCAGCGCATCCTGCAGGCGGTCCAGCAGATGCAGGCGGTTGGGCAGCCCGGTCAGCGCATCGTGCATGGCCTGGTGGGTCAGGCGCTGTTCGGCACGCAGGCGCTCGCCGATCTGGCCGAGCAGCTTTTCGTTGACCTCGGCCAGTTCGCGCGTGCGCTCCTCCACGCGCTTCTCCAGCTCGGCATGCGCCGAGCGCAGCCGTTGCTGGTCGCGCTGACGGGCCAGGCCGGTACCGATGTTCTGCGCGACGAAGGTCAGCAGGCGCTGGTCATGCACGCTGAAAATGCTGTTCTCGCTGTAGCTCTGCACCACGATCGCGCCGACCACTTCGTCGTCGCGCAGCAGCGGTACGCCCAGCCAGCAGTGCGAGCGCGCACCGGATTCACGCACTTCGCCACTGGCCAGCAGCGCATCGATCTGCGCGCGTGATGCCAACAGTGGCCGCCGGTTGCGCACGACGTACTCGGTCAGGCCCCGGCTGAACGGTCGCGGCGCGCGGCTGGCGTTGTGCTCGTCCACCGAATAGACGAAGTCCAGGCCGTTGCCGGCCGGGTTGACCAGGGCGATGTAGAAATTGCGAGCGTCGAGCAGGCGCCCGACCACCCCATGCACCTGTCCGTAGAACTGCGCCAGGCTGTCGGCCGACATCGCCATCTCGGCGATGTTGTACAGGGCGGTCTGCAGCTGTTCGGCGCGTCGACGCTCGGCCACCTCGTCCTGCAGGCTGTGATTGGCGCGCTGCAGTTCCTGGGTGCGCCGCGCCACCTGCTGCTCCAGCCGCACCTGCGCCTGGCGCCGGTCCATCGCGGTCTGCACGTGCTGCGCAACGAAGCCCAGCAATGCGCGCTCGGCCTCGCCATAGCGGGCCGCCTGCTCATAGCTCTGGACCACGATGGCACCGCATACGCGGCCATCGCGCAGCATCGGCACGCCCAGCCAATCCAGGCTTTCGGGCCCGCGTTGCGGGTCGTGCTCCTGCTCCATCACCTGCGCCAGCAGTTCGCGCGAGGGACCACTGAGCGGCTTGCCATGACGCAGCAACGCCACGGTCAGGCTGCGCGGCATCTCGCTGGCGTCATGGCTCTGCGTGGGATCGGCGACGAAATCATCGACCTGATCGGCGAAGTACAGGAAACGGATCTGGTCGCGCACATCGTCGTATTCCACGATGTAGCAGTTCTCGGCATACATCAGCGTGCCCAGCACACCATGCACGTGGCGCAGCATCTCGGGCATTTCCAGGTCGGCACCGGCCAGATCTGCAATCTGGAACAAGGCCTGCTGCAACCGCTCGGCCTCTTCCAGCGCCTTGATCTGGCCGGCCTGGCGGCCGCGCTGCAGCGCCAGCTCCATCGCCTGCCGGGCAACCCCCCACCATGCCGGCGAAGGCACCGCGCCTTCCACCGACAACAGCAGGCGCGCCCCATCATGTTCCCAGCCGTGCTGGCCATCGCCCACGCCTGGCGCTGCCGCATCACCTCCGGCAGCCGCCCTCGGCCAGCCCCCCTGGCCACGGCCAAGCTGCGGGTCATCCCAGCCGACGCGGACCACGGCCGTTTCCGGCAGAAGCGCATGCAACGCGCGCACCAGCGCCGTGCTCAGCACGGCCTCGTGTGGTGGCTCTTCCGCCGGTTCAGCATGCGTGGACAAATGACAATCTCTTGGCGCCGTCAGTGCGTCGCCTCCCCTGAGCCGCCGAGCATAGCGCGCCACCCGGGGGGCAATGGAAGCCCGTAAACCCCGAATCGTGCGCCCGTACGTTTTTCCTGCTGACCGTAGCCCCTTCCGAGCCATGACCCTCGCCCTGCCCGCCCTCGCCACCGGCTATGCGCCATCGCCTGCAGGCCTTACCCTGTACGCCGTGGAAGCCAGCGCACTGCCAACCGATGAAGCCTTGATGCTGGCCTGGGCCGGTGGCGACCTGCGTGCGTTTGAAAGCCTGTATGCGCGCCATCGCAAGCGCCTGTTCGGCTTCCTGCTGCGGCAACTGCGCGACAACGCGCTGGCCGAGGAGATCTTCCAGGACGTCTGGCAGCGGGTGATCAGCGCCCGCGCGGGGTGGCAACCGGACGCGGCGTTCAGCACCTGGCTGTTCCGCATCGCCCACAACCGCCTGAACGACCATTGGCGCGCCGCCCGCCACCGGCCGGCTGCCCCGGCCGATGCCGACCTGCGCCTGGCCGCGATCGAGGATGGACAGACCCCGGAAGGCGAGCTTTCCGAATTCGAACAACGTCGCCGCATCCAGCTGGCGATGGAACAACTGCCGCCGGAGCAGCGCGAAGTGCTGCAACTGCGGCTGGATCAGGAACTGAGCCTGGAGGAGATCGGCCAGATCACCGGCGTAGGCCGGGAAACCGTGAAATCGCGGCTGCGCTATGCGATGGACAAGCTGCGTGCGGGATTGAACGCATGAACCGAGACGAACCGCTGACGCCGGAAGAACGCGAGCTGGCCCGGCTACTCGGCCGTCGCGCCGAACAGGCACCGCCCGCCGCACTGGACGCCGCCATCCTGGCCGCGGCCCGCGCTGCCGTGGACGCTCCGGCTGCCGATGCGGTCGCCTCTCCCGAAGCACCACGTACGCAGCGCACACGCCCGCGTTGGCCGGCGGTGTTCGGCATCGCCGCCTCGATGGTGTTCGCCATCGGCATCGCCTGGCAGCTGCGTCCGGAACCGCCACCGATTCCGGCGGGTGAGGCCGCTGTTGCGGCGGCACCGGCTGCGGCAGAAGACGTCGCGGCTGCCGATCAGGCCGCTGAGCGCAGTGCAGCCGACAGCGCGGTGGCGACTGCGGAACCGGCCGCTGCGCCCGCAGCACCCGAGGCAGCCCCGGTTGCCGCTGCCCCGGCACCGGCCATCGCGCGCGCAAGCAAGCCTGCGCCGGCCGGGACCGCTGAAGCGCCGGCCCAGGCTGCACGATCGATGGCTGCGGATGCGGCCGCCGATACCTCCTTTGCGGCCCTGCCGCCCGCTCCGGCCGCAGCGCCGGCAGCAGCCCCCCCTACGCCTCCGGCTCCCACCGCCTACTCGGCACCCGCGCCGCTGATGGCGCCGGTTGTCGCCAGTGGTTCGCTGAAGGCGCGCTCGGCAGGTACGCCAGAGCCCAACAGCGTGCAGGCCGAACAGGCCCCGGCATTGGACCGGGTAGAAATCACCTCGATGAAGCGCGAGGCTCCCAGCCGTTTCGCACCTGGCATCATGCGCCGCGGCAGCGATGCGGGCCTGAGCGCGGATGCCGTGCAGGCCGAGGTGGACGCTGACGCACGACTGCCGCGCCGGCAGTGGCTGCAGAAGATCCGTACACGACGCGACGACGGCCAGCGCGATCTGGCCCGTGCCAGCCTGGAGCGCTACATGCAGCAGTACCCGGAAGCACGCCTGCCGCGCGACCTGCGCCCGCTGCTGGACGACTGAAGCGGACGGGAATACCCGGCAACCCCGTAGAATGACGGGAATGCTCGATACTCTCGCCCAGCCGGTCAGCCACACGCTGGAAGTCAAACACAGCCGTTTCATCGCCCATGCCGCGCCGATCGATGGCGCCGCAGCGGCCATGGCGTTCCTGCAGCAGGTTGCGGTGGCCGATGCCACCCACAACTGCTGGGCCTACCGGCATGGGCAGGACTATCGCTCCAGCGACGATGGCGAGCCGGCCGGCACGGCGGGACGTCCGATTCTGGCGGCGATCGACGGCCAGGGTTTCGACCGGGTGATGGTGGTAGTGACGCGCTGGTTCGGCGGTATCAAGCTCGGTGCCGGTGGCCTTGTGCGCGCCTACGGCGGCGCCGCCGCCGAGTGCCTGCGCACCGCCCCGCGCCTGCCGCTGGTGGCGATGGCCCGGCTGCAGCTGCTGGCCGGCTTCGAGGACCTGGGTACCCTGCATGCCACCCTGCCCGCCTTCGGTGCCGAAAAGCGCGATGAACAGTTCGATGCCAATGGTGTGTGCCTGCGGATCGAATTGCCTGCCGATCAGGTCGACGCATTGAAAATCCGCCTGCGCGACGCCACCCGTGACCGTATCCGCATAGAAGACGACGACCAGGATGACTGACAAGGACGACGCCCCCGCTTCGACCCCGCCACTGCGGCGCCTCGGCAGCCTGCGCACGCTGTGGCCGTTCGTGCGCCGCCACAGCGGCCTGTTCACCGCCTGGCTGCTGGCCCTGGCGGTGTCTTCTGCAGCCACGCTGAGCCTGCCTCCGGCGGTGAAGCAGATGATCGATCACGGTTTCAGCAGCGGCGGCCAGATCAACCGTGCCTTCGCCCTGCTGATGCTGGTGGCGGTCGTCATGGCGTTGGGCACGGCCGCGCGCTTCTACTTCGTATCGTTGCTGGGTGAAAAGGTCGTGGCCGACCTGCGCAGCCAGCTGTATGCCCACCTGATCCAGCTGGGCGCCGGCTTCCACGACCGCAGCCGCAGCGGAGAGCTGGTCTCGCGCCTGACCGCGGACACCGAACTGCTGCGCAGCGTGGTCGGCTCGACCATGTCCGTGGCGCTGCGCAGCACGGTCACCGTCATCGGCAGCCTGGCGATGCTGTTCGTCACCAGCCCGCGGCTGGCCGCATGGTCGCTGCTCGGCATTCCGCTGGCGGTGCTGCCGATCATCATCGGCGCGCGCAAGCTGCGCACGGTCGCACGCAACAGCCAGGACCGCATCGCCGATGCCAACAGCCTGGCCAGTGAAACCCTGGGGGCGGTGCGCACGGTGCAGGCACATGCGCGCGAGCCGTACGAGCGCGGGCGCTTCGACAAGGCTCTCGGTGATGCCATCGGCGCCGCCCGTCGCCGCATCGGCGCACAGACGCTGGTCACCGCCAGTGCCATCCTGCTGGTGTTCGGCGCCATCGTCGGTGTGTTGTGGCTGGGCGCGCACGACGTCATCGACGGCCGCCTCAGCGCCGGTACGCTGGGCCAGTTCGTGCTGTATGCACTGATCGGCGGCGGCTCGGTGGGCGCACTGGCCGAAGTATGGAACGAGCTGCAGCGCGCGGCCGGCGGCATGGGCCGTATCGGCGAACTGCTGCAGGAAGACATCGAGATCCGCGCGCCGGCACAGCCGCGCGCGCTGCCGCAGCCGCTGCATGGCGAGATCCGGTTCGACGACGTGGTGTTCCACTATCCGCAGCGACCGGACCAGGCCGCACTGGATCACTTCAACCTGCACGTCCGCCCCGGCGAGACCGTGGCGCTGGTGGGTCCCTCGGGGGCGGGCAAGAGCACGGTGCTTTCGATGCTGCTGCGCTTCCATGATCCAGCCAGCGGCCGCATCGACGTGGACGGCATCGACGTGCGCCAGGCCGACCCGGCCGAGCTGCGTGCGCAGCTGGCGCTGGTGCCGCAGCAGCCGACGCTGTTCGCTGCCAGTGCGCGCGACAACATCCGCTATGGCCGCCTGCAGGCCAGCGACGCCGAAGTCGAGGCTGCCGCGCGTGCCGCCGAGGCCGATGGCTTCCTGCGCGCGTTGCCGCAGGGCTATGACAGTGAGCTGGGCGAGCGCGGTGCCCGCCTGTCCGGTGGCCAGCAGCAGCGTGTGGCGATTGCCCGTGCGCTGCTGAAGGATGCGCCGATCCTTCTGCTGGACGAAGCGACCAGCGCGCTGGACGCGCAGAGCGAGCACAGCGTGCAGCAAGCGCTGGAGCGGCTGATGGCGGGCCGCACCACACTGGTCATTGCCCACCGCCTGGCCACCGTGCTCAAGGCCGACCGCATCGTGGTGATGGACCAGGGCCGCATCGTCGCCGAGGGCACGCACGCACAGCTGCTGGCCGAAGGTGGACTGTACGCTGAACTTGCGCGCCTGCAGTTCATCGATTGATGACGTCCGGCTAACATCGGCGCGGCCAAGCTGGCCGCGCAACAGCCGCATCCACTGAAGGAGGTGCACGATGTCGTTCCGTCAGTTCCCCGCTATCGACAGCAACGGCGAAAGCCACATCATCATCGAGTTCAAGCCCGAGGCGAATGGCAGCGGGCATCACTCCGAAGCCACGCCACGCTACGAACTGGATGACGGGCGGCCGCTGGTGCGCGATGGCCGCGAGTTCACCACCAGTGGCGGCGAGCTGCGGCTCACGATCTGAGGTTCGCCGGGCATGACCCCGGCGCTACCCGATTTCGTATCGCCCCGCTCTGGCGGGTGTCGACCTTGATCGACCCGCTTTCTTGACTCTGGTAGGTGTCGACCTTGGTCGACACGCTTTTGCCAAGGGCAATCGAGCGTGGCTCGACGCTACAAAAGGCGTGATCAATTTTTCACCAAGCATCTTGACAGCCTTTGCTGCCAAGGCCTGAGCAAGGTTATCCACACGTTTGCTCAGGAACCATCCACACCGCCTGTGGATGAATTCAGCCCAGTACCCGCCCGATGCCGCTGGCGTCCACGTCGGCTGCGGCCCGGGTGATCGCCGCAGCATCGCTGCCGGCCACGAACCCGATGCGGAAATGCACTTCGCCACCAGGCGTGCGCGAGGAATGGATCGAAGCCAGGCTGATGCGATGCTGCTCGAACACGTTCAGCAGCTCACGCAGTGAGCCTGGCCGGTCCTCCGGCAGGTGCACCGACAACGCGTTGCGCTCGGTCAGGTCAGCCAGCAGATAACCCACGCGTTCAAAGGTGTAGTTGCCGTCCGCCAGCGCCTGCTCGCCGAAGGCACTGCGGTTGGCCGACAGCAGCTGCTCGCGGAATTCACCACGCGCACGGTCGTCGCCCTGCCCGACCTGCGCCTGCAGGGCCTGCAGCTGGCCGACCAGCCGTTCCAGCATCGGCGCCACGTACGGGTTACCGAACTGGATGTCTTCGTAGATCGCCGGGTTGAGCGACAGGATGCGCGAGATGATCGCCGTGTCCAGCTCGAACGATGCCGAACGGTACGGCATCATCGCGGCCAGATCGCCCAGCTGCGGCTGGTACTGGCGCAGCACGCCGGCCTGGGCCAAGTGGGTGGCATGCACCATCGCCTGCACCAGCGCCATCATCTGGTCGTGGTGCTGCGACGTGGCGCGCACGCACTCGGCCTGCAGCGCCGTGCACAGCGTATCGACCCACGGCTGCCAGTGCTGCAGGCGCGCTTCGCAGACCACCATCACCCGGCCCTTCAGGGTCGGCGCCTTGGGTGGCGCGGTCATCGGGTGCAGGCCGACCACTTCGGCTTGAGAGGCCAGCATCGCCTGCACCGGCGCTTCCTTCACCGAGGTCACGTCCAGCCATAGCCGGTCCTGCTCACGGCCGGCCGACTGCCGCACGTACTCGGCAATCAGAGCCGGCGTATGCCGGATCGGTGCCGAGAACACCAGCACGTCGGCCTGCGCCAGCAGCTGTTCCGGCGTATGCGAGTCCGGATCGGCCGGATCGTGGCCGATCACCTGCAGCTGCATGTGCTGCTGGAAGAATCGGCTCAGCCAGCGCCCATAGGCGCCGGCACTGCCGACGATGCCGACCGTGCGCGGCGTGCGTTCGAGCAGACCGCTCATGCCACGCGTTCGGCGCGGAAGCGCGTGCCTTCGGCCAGTGCGGCAGGCGCCGCCGCGATCACGTCGAACTCTTCGAAGCCATTGTCCAGAGTCGCCTCCAGCGCCGCGTGGGTACCGGCAATCGCACGCGAAATCGCCTGCTGCATCGATTCACCTCGCAACAGGAACGACACCACCAGCGACATCAGCACGTCACCGGTGCCGGCCACGTCCACCGGCAGCAGCGGCGAAGTCCAGCGCCAGGTTTCCTCGCGACCGACCGCCAGGGTCACCAGCTCACCCGGGTTACCGCCCACGCTGTGCGCGATCACCCAGTGCGGGCCACGATCCAGCAGCGTGCGCGCGGCGGCGATGGCATCAGCCTCGGCCAGTGCCGGCATACCGGTCAGACGATTCAGTTCGAAGGCGTTCGGGGTCACCAGCCAGGCATGCGGCAGCAATCGCTCGGCGAAGATCGCTTCCAGGCCCGGTTCCACGTAGGGGCCGGTGTGGGTGTCACCAATCACCGGATCCAGGCAGTAACGCAGCTGCGGACAGACCGGCAGGATGTTGTCCAGCCAGTCGGCGAAGGCGGCACCGTTGGCGGTGCTGCCGAAGTAGCCGGAAACCAGCATTTTCGCCCGCTGCGGCAGGCCGCGCTCGTGGGTGCCCAGCAGCAGGTCGGCGAACCAGTCGGCGGGCAGCACGCGACCGCGCGTGGTGTCGTAGAACGGCGCATTGCTCAGCAACACGGTCGGAATTTCCGCGACGCGCACACCGAGCGCACGCATCGGCGGTACGGCGGCGCTGTTGCCGGCGTGGCCGTAGACAAGTTGCGACTGGACCGAGATGACATCGATCGGCGACGGGCCATCGGGCCGCTGGCGGCGGCCGTGGACCAGGTGGTTATCAAGGGATTCGCTCATGGCCGCATTCTACGCCCAAGGGAGTTTTCGGCAGGGCTTGCAGCCCTGCACCTGCTCAATGCAACGGCAACCGCAACGGCCGAAGCCAAAGCGGCATTCCGTGGGGTGGCGGGGCGGTGTC